>CAIWRE010000053.1 GCA_903914985.1 uncultured beta proteobacterium
CGCCCTGTCCTCGGACTGGTTTGACGTGCTGGGCCTGGGCCTGGCGGTAGAGGCGCAGTTGCCAAGCCTGCAGGCGGCGCTTCCGCGGCTGCGAAGCGCCAGCGCCAACCCTGGTATCAAAATTATGTTGGGCGGGCCTTTGCTCCAACAGCGGCCCGAATTGGTCCGGGCCTTGAGAGCGGATTTCTCAGCCTCTTCAGCCGATGAGGCGGTCGCCCTGGCCGACCGCTGGGTGGCGGTGGGGATTTGATGGCATCCGGTCAGCCTCAACTGTCTACTTTTCAATGTATATAAGTGCATGTTTTATCTGACACAACCCTTATAATAAAAATAACAATAAACCACTATTTGTTGTAGTTGACTTGTTGAATCGAAGCTGGATCTATGAAACTCCCCTCTATTGAAGCCCACACCCTGGCGTCGCTCATAGGCGTCACATCGGACGTGGCTTTGGTCATCGACAAAAACGGGGTCGTGCAGGATGTTTCCGTCAAAAAGGACGATTTGGCCAGCCTGGGTTGCCACAACTGGATCGGCCAGGCCTGGGCGGATACCGTGACCCTGGACAGCCGCCCCAAGGTGCAGGACATGCTCAAAGCGGCGGCCGACGGTTCCGAGTTGCGCTGGCGCCATGTCAACCATCCATCGCCCCAAGGGGTTGACGTGCCAATGCAATATGCCTTGGTGCGTTTTGAGTCCGACGGCCGCTTTTTGGCGCTGGGCCGGGATATGGAGGCCTTGGCGGTCTTGCAGCGCCGCCTCGTGGAAACGCAGCAGGCCATGGAGCGCGACTACCTGCGGCTGCGCCACATCGAGACCCGCTACCGCATCCTGTTTGACACCTCGGTAGAGGCCGTCATGCTGGTGGATTCCAACTCCCTGCGCGTCACCGAGGTCAACCTCAGCGCCCAGGCTTTGCTCAAAGACACCACCAAGCGCCTGGTCGGGCGCGAGGCGATAGAAGCTTTTGAGCCCGCTTACCGGGAAGAGGTGCAAGCGCTGTTGCGCATGGCCTATGCCACCGGGCGGGTGGAGATGCGCAAGGCCCGTTTTGTCGGCGCTTTGGCTGATTGCACCGTGACGGCCACCGTGTTCCGGCAGGAAAACGGAGCCCAGTTTTTACTGCGCCTGCTGCCCCAGGAGCCGGCCAAAGAACAAGGCCCGCAAGGTCTCTCGGCGCTGATGTCGCAGGCCATGGAGCGCGCGCCCGACGGGCTGGTTCTGACCGACCGCAGCGGCCACATCAAAGCGGTGAACGCCGAATTCATGTCCATCGTAGGCGCCACTGCCAGTTCGCAGCTTCTGGGGCAGGCGCTGGAACAGTGGTTTGTGCGCGGCGGCATCGATTGGGGCGTGCTCAATACCAATTTGCGCCAGCAAACGGCAGTTAAAGAATTTGCGACCAATTTGCTGGGTTTCAGTGGCGTGGCCGTGGCCGTCGAGATTGCCGCCCTGACGCTGGGTTCGCCGGAGGGCGAGGTTTCCTACGCTTTTTATGTGCGCGACATGACGCGCCGGCAGCTGCCGGAAGTGCGGGAAAGCTCGGGCATGTCGGACTCGGTCGCCCAGCTTGCGCGGCTGGTCGGGCGTTTGCCGATGAAAGACATCGTGGGCGAGACGGTGGACATGATCGAGCGCATGTGCATCAAGTCGGCGCTGGATCTGACCCACAACAACCGGGCGTCTGCCGCCGAAATGCTCGGTTTGTCGCGCCAAAGCCTGTACGTCAAGCTGCGCCGCCACGGCATGGTGTCTGAGGGCGACGCCGACTGATTCGTCGGACCCGGGGCCGCACCCTGCCCGAGGCGCTTAGGCCACAGAACGGCCAACCGGCAAGTCGGCCAAAAGGGCACAAAAATGTCGCAATTAAGTGTCAATCCCTATTGACATATCCAAGTGTCATGCAAAACTCTTTGCATGGAATACCCCAAGCTGTCCACGGTTGCCGAGCTGCTCAAACCCGTTACCTGGTTCCCGCCGGTGTGGGCTTTTGCCTGCGGCGCGGTCTCCTCGGGCCAGCCCTTGGCAGCCCAATGGCCGCTGGTATTGGCCGGACTGGTGCTTACCGGGCCCCTGGTATGTGCCAGCAGCCAGGCGGTGAACGACTGGTTTGACCGCCACGTCGACGCCATCAACGAGCCGCAGCGGCCCATCCCTTCGGGCCGTATGCCCGGGCGCTGGGGTCTTTACATCGCAATCATCTGGACCGTGTTGTCGCTGGTGTGGGCGCAGGCGCTGGGGCAATGGGGTTTTTATGCCTGTGCGCTGGCGCTGCTTTTGTCCTGGGCCTACAGCGCGCCGCCGCTGCGCTTGAAGAACGACGGCTGGCTGGGCAACGCCGCTTGCGCGCTCAGTTACGAAGGCCTGGCCTGGATCACGGGTGCGGCGGTGATGGTGGGCGGTGTGATGCCCGCGCCGTCCATCGTGGTGCTGGCCCTGCTCTACAGCGTGGGTGCGCACGGCATCATGACCCTCAATGATTTCAAGGCGGTGCAGGGCGATCTGCAAATGGGCGTGCGCTCCTTGCCGGTGCAACTCGGCGTTGTCGGCGCGGCCAAGGCGGCCTGCTGGGTCATGCTGGTGCCGCAGGCCTGTGTGGCCTGGTTGCTGCTGCATTGGGGTGCGACCTGGCATGCGCTGGCGGTTGCCGCCCTGATGGTGGCGCAGTGGCCCTTGATGCGCCGCTTTATTGCATCGCCGGTGGAACGGGCGCTGTCATAGATAAGATTTCTTCGAAGTTGGGGATATCGAACGATGCTATTCGTGATCTTCGGTACGAGGGGAAGATGATTCATCGAGTGGCAGGGAAATGTGGAGTATTTGCTGAGACGGACATCAATTCGCTTCAAAAACTTGGTGTACCGAACGACGATTTGA
>CAIWRE010000054.1 GCA_903914985.1 uncultured beta proteobacterium
CGGGAATTCGATTTCCCGTCCGGCACGCGGGTTGACCAGACAGGTGGCGGTGCGCTGCGTAAATATACGGTCCAGGCAGGCCTGGTTGCAGCCTATGCAGGTGTTGATCTCATCGGCTTTTCCCGCTGCCGCTTTGTTCACAAAGTCAGGGTCGGCCAGAAACGGGCGCGCCATGGAGACCATGTCCGCCATGCCGTCAGCCAGCACCTGTTCGGCCACCTCGGGCGTGTTGATGCGGTTGGTCGCGACCAGAGGAATGCGCACCTTGCCTTTGATTTGCTGGGTGACCCAGGCAAAGGCTGCGCGCGGCACCTTGGTCGCGATGGTGGGAACGCGCGCCTCGTGCCAGCCAATGCCGGTGTTCAAAATCGTGACACCTGCGGCCTCCAGCGCCTGGGCGAGTTGCACTACCTCGTCCAAGGTGGAGCCACCCTCGACCAGATCCAGCATGGACAGGCGAAAGATCACAATGAAGTTCGGCTCCACGCGCGCACGGGTGCGCCGCACAATTTCCAGAGGAAAACGAATGCGGTTCTCGTAGCTTCCGCCCCAGGCATCGTCGCGGTGGTTGGTGTGGGCGGCGATGAACTCGTTGATCAAATAGCCTTCGGAGCCCATGATCTCCACGCCGTCGTAGCCCGCGCTTTGCGCCAAAGATGCGGCGCGCACGAAATCTTCAATGGTCTGCTCCACCTCTTCGGTCGTCAACGCATGCGGGCGAAAGGGGTTGATAGGCGCCTTGATGGCACTGGGGGCGACCAATTCGGGGTGGTAGGCATAGCGGCCGAAGTGCAGAATTTGCATGCAAATTTTTCCACCTGCCGCATGCACCGCATCAGTGACAACCTTGTGTTGATCTGCCTCCTGCTGCGTGGTCATGCGCGCACCGCCCGGCATGGGGCGTGCCCGGTCATTGGGTGCAATGCCACCTGTCACCATCAGCGCCACACCGCCACGTGCGCGTTCGGCATAAAAGGCGGCCATGCGCTCGAAGCCGTTTTTGGCTTCTTCCAGGCCCACATGCATGGAGCCCATGAGCACACGGTTCTTAAGGGTGGTAAAGCCCAGATCGAGGGGGCTCAACATCAAGGGATAGGCTGACATTCAATAGTCTCCGCGTGGTGCGATTAAAGAAGTTCCAACTTGGTTGTACATCGAGTTTAGGCAACTCCGGCTTGATCTACATTGCTTTAAGCGACAGCAAAATCAATTGAAACCGGCCTGCTTTGCACAACAAAAAAGCGGCCCTTTCGGGCCGCTTGATGGCAATGCTTTACCGTGTTGGCGCCTTCAGGCGGCCACCGGCCCTTTTTTCGCTTGGCGCACAAAGGCGATGATTTGCCACAACATGAACACACCGATCAAGGCGAGCAAACTGCCGCTGATGGGCCTTGTCAAAAAGGAGGTGAAGTCCCCGCGGCTGATCAACAACTGGCGGCGGAAATATTCTTCGAGCATGGGGCCCAGGATAAAGCCCAGCATCAAGGGCGCAGCCTCCAAGCCCAGACGCATGAACATGTAGCCAATAAAGCCAAACATCGCGGTAATATAAACATCGTCCAGGTTATTGTTAATGCTATAGGTACCGATACAGCAAAAGAACAAAATACCTGGGAACAATACACTGAACGGAATCTTAAACACGGAAAGCCAGTAGCGTACCAGCGGCACGTTCAAAATCACCAGGAAGCAGTTACCCACCCACATACTGGCCACCAAGCCCCAAAAAAGATCGGGGTGGTTGGCGATCATGTTCGGGCCGGGTTGCACACCCTTCACGATAAATGCCGCCATCATCAAAGCCATCACGGCATTTTCAGGAATACCAATACTCATGAGCGGAATAAAGCTGGTGCGCGCAGCCGCCTCGTCCGCCGCCGCTTGACCCGCCACGCCTTCAATTGCGCCATCGCCCATCTCGTGCTTGAACTTGCTAAAGCGCTTGTCCACCGCGTAGGCCGCAAATTGCGCAATGACGGGTCCTCCGCCGGGCAGCAGGCCCAATATCGAGCCAATCACACTACCGCGCAAAGCACTGGGGATAATTCGTTTGAACTCAGGCCAGGTAGGCATGAGGTGAATCTTGCCGTTGAATGGTGTTTGTTCGCCACCACCGTCTAAGTTTTTTACAATTTCGGCGATACCAAAGCATCCTAACGCGACGCTGATCAGGCCAACGCCGTCTGCCAGGAAAGGCAGATCCAAAGTAAACCGTAACGCTCCACTGTTCACATCGGTACCGACCAAGCCAAGCAAAACCCCGATCAATGTCATGGCCAAGCCGTTGAGCATGCTACCGGTGGTTACAAAGCTCACACATACAAAGCCCAGCAGCATCAGCGCGCAATAGTCCGCCGGGCCAAACAGCAACGCGACTTCGCCAAGTGTAGGCGCCAAAGTGGCGAGTACCAAAATGGCGACTGTGCCGCCAATGAAGCTGGAAATACCGGCAGTAAAAAGTGCCAGACCGGTTTTTCCTTTGAGCGTCATCTGGTAGCCGTCAATACACGCCACGATACTGCTGGCATGCGGTATTTTCATCGTGATCGCGCTGACGCTATCACCATACTGGGCGCCGTAGTAGATACCAGCCAGCATGATGATCGAGCCGTCTGTGGGAATGCTGTAGGTCAATGGCAGCAGCAAACTGATGGTGGACAACGGTCCCAGGCCAGGCAGCAAACCGACAAGCGTCCCCACCACGCACCCGATGGCACAGTACATCAGGTTTTGCCACGTCAACGCATGCTCAAAACCAAATGCGAGGTTATTTAGTAAGTCCATTAGATAAGGGGCAGGTTAAGGCCAAGTAAATATTTAAACGCGAAGGCGATGGCAATCAATACCGCGGAAATTTTTAGATTACGAACCACCGTGAATGATTTAGCTGCATAAGCGGTCGAAAACACCAAAAACAATATGGCCGCCATCATATTCAGGTAGTGAGAAATGATGGCAAATCCACACAAACCCAACAACACCACCGCGATATTTTTAAAGTTGTAACTGATGGGCACCGGCGGGTTGTAGCGCGAGCCAATGATGGTGGCTAAGCCGATCATAAAAAGCATGCCGCTAACAATCAGTGGAAACATGCCGGGGCCGGCTTTTCCCAATTTGCCTATCGAATAGGTCATGGACGTGAGTCCAAACATCAGCGATATCAAAGTCAGGAAGAGCCCTCGAACGAGGTTCAAATTATTCATAAGTTTGAGTGGGAAGTATCTTTAAAGTGCTTGTAAATGAAGCTTATCAGAAATTTCACAAATCAGGGTATACCCTAGTCCGCATAATTCACGGGCATCCACGCCTTCAATCGGCGGGCTCCTTGTCCGCCGCGTCCCGCTCTGACCGTGTCGCAGGGCGGGGAATTTTTTTCAAGCGCACCAAGCGCTTGTGCTCGATTTCGTCTTTTTTGAGTTGGCGCTCAGCGTCCAACTTGCTGCCCTCGGCCAGCCACTGCGCAAATTCGGCAGGCGTTTCCAGCGTCACCCGCCCCAGGCTGGCGCTGCGGAAGTCGTAAATGGCAATTTCTGCCGCTTTTTGCAGATTGATGCGGCCACCGGACTGCAAAGCTCCGCGCTTTTTGCCA
>CAIWRE010000055.1 GCA_903914985.1 uncultured beta proteobacterium
CGCACGGGTGATCAGAAGGTAGGTGTTGGCGTCAAAGTAGTCAGCAAATTTGTCGCCCTGGTAGCGCAGGTAGCTTTCGATCTGAAACTCTACGTCCTGCGTTGAATACTTGTAGGTCGCCACACCCGCGTCGAGCGGCGAAGGGCCGCCCCGAGCCGCGAGGTCCCCCCCGGGGAGCGTGGGGGCGTCTTTTTGCTGCCGTCCAAACTTCTCGTTCATCACATCATCACTGAGGTAGGTGATGTGGCCAATCATGCGGGCGATGCGCAGACCACGCTTGGGCACCACGCTGTGCTGGTAGAAGTTGCCGCCATGAAAATCGGGGTCAGTGACGATGGCGCGGCGTGCCACCTCATTGAACGCAATGTTTTCCGCTGTCAGGTTGGGCGCACTGGCGATGACTACCGCATGGCGCACGCGGCTGGGGTATTGCAAGGCCCAGCCGAGCGCCTGCATGCCGCCCAAGCTGCCTCCCATCACGGCGGCCAGCGTTTGTATGCCTAATCGGTCTAACAACAGGGCCTGGGCGTTGACCCAATCTTCTACCGTGACTACCGGGAAGTCCGCACCATAGACCTGGCCGTCATCACGGTCGGGGTTGGAATGCATGGGGCCGGTGGAGCCGAAACACGAGCCCAGGTTATTTACCCCGATGACAAAAAAGCGATCTGTGTCGAGCGGCTTGCCGGGGCCTATCATGCTGTTCCACCAGCCTTCCGACTTGGCTTCTCCGGGGTACGCGCCTGCCACGTGGTGGGATGCATTCAGCGCATGGCACACCAGGACCGCGTTGGAGCGGTCGGCGTTGAGCCGGCCGTAGGTCTCGTAACTCAGGTCGTAGGCACGAATGGACGCACCGCTGGTCAGCGCCAGCGGCTCGGCAAAGTGCATGGTTTGAGGTACGGCGATCAGCATAAAAAACCCGGCAACGCCAAACGCGGGGCCGGGTCCAACTTTAACCCGTTACCAGCGCCGCAATTCCCAGCGCGGCAAACACCAGCGCGGACACGGTGTGCACCACGCGCATCGGAACGAGACGCGTCATCCGTTCGCCCAGCCACACCACTGGCGCGTCGGCAATCATCATGCCCAGGGTCGTACCCGCCACAACGCCGAAAAAGGTTTGGTACTTGGCAGTCAACATCACGGTGACAAATTGCGTTTTGTCGCCCATCTCTGCCAAAAAGAAGGCCACCACGGTGGTTCCAAATACGCCCCAGCGCGGGGCGGATTCAGTTTCATCGTCGTCAATCGAATCGGGAATCAGCATCCACACCGCCATGCCGATGAAGGATGCGCCAAGAAACCAGCGCAAATACAAGGGTCCAACAAACTCTGTGACCCAGACGCCGACCGCACCGGCTAAACCATGATTTGCCAGCGTCGCCACCAAAATACCCAGAACGATGGGCCAGGGTTTGCGAAAACGCAGCGCTAAAACGAGCGCTAATAGTTGGGTTTTATCGCCCATTTCGGCCAATGCAACGATGCCAGCGGAGATCAAAAATGCTTCCATGACCCGATGTTACCCGCCGGTATCTGCGCACCAACGGTGTGTTTGGACACTAAGAATTGGCATTTATCCGCAATAATTCTATTTTCATCGCCTCATTTTGTAAAAAATATGCTTGCAAGGTGGGATTAAGCGCATAATGGTCGCGCTTTGCCGCTTTAACGGCATCGCAGGTTTGCGGTGTATGGTCAGTTTCGCGTCTGCTCTAAGTCTTTATTGGTTTGTTGATTGCGGTTTTGGACTCCATCGCGTTTTGAGTTATTTTGAGGAGTCCTTTCATGGGCAACAAACTTTACGTAGGCAACCTGCCTTATTCCTTCCGTGACGAAGATCTGCAACAAGCTTTTGCAGCACACGGCTCCGTCTCCAGCGCAAAAGTCATGATGGAACGTGACACTGGCCGCTCCAAAGGCTTCGGCTTTGTGGAAATGGGCAGCGACGCTGAGGCACAAGCTGCTATCAACGGCATGAACGGCCAACAATTTGGTGGCCGCGGTCTCGTGGTGAACGAAGCCCGTCCCATGGAGCCACGTCCTCCCCGTACCGGCGGCGGAGTTGGCGGCGGCGGCGGTGGTGGCGGCTACGGTGGCGGCGCTGGTGGCGGCCGTTCCGGTGGCGGCGGCTACGGCGGTGGTGCTGGCGGCGGTGGCGGCTACGGCGGCGGCGCTGGTGGTGGCCGTTCCGGCGGCGGCGGCGGCGGTGGATACGGCGGTGGCCGTTCCGGCGGCGGCGGCTACTAAGCCAAGCTTCGATGACGTTGGCCTTGTGCCAGCGTAACAATCAGGGTCCTTCGGGACCCTTTTTTTACGCCTACTTTTGTGGGCCCGGAACGAAGGTCGCGTGCACCCGGCCGCTGAGGGTCAGCACCTGCGCCACATTGTCAAAGTGCAATGCGTCGGCGGTGAACTGATTGGCACCATGACGCATCGCCACCGGCAGGTGAGATTTGACCGTTTCCTCTTTCACGAAGAAGTCCAGAAACTCTCCCTTGAACTCGAGTTCCGGATTATTGAGGCGACCGGCAGAGCTTTGCGCTTCCCGCACGATATGGGCTTGCCCTATCAGCTGAACCTCGCTGGCCGCTTCATTGGTTAACCCGCGTTTGGCAGAAGCCTGAATCAGTCGGCCTTTGTCATCCACCGAGTGCAGCGAAATACCATCCATTTCAATCCAGCGGGTATCGGCGTAATGGCGTGCAGCCGCTCCGCTCACTTCTGCATGCAGTCTGCCTTTGGCGTCAAAATTTTTCATGGAAAACTTCTCCATGAAGTAATCCGGCGTATGCGTCGCAGTCACCGCGGGCGCGTCCGCAGGTGGCGGTGGTGTGGTGCGCACCAGCCAGTAGCTGCCCAGTGCCAGTGCCAGCATGAGTGCCATCGGCAAAAACAACAGAAAGCGCTCCCATAGCGCGGCAAGCAGCGCCCTCACCGTGTGTACGAGGCGAGCAATGCCTGGTAGTGGCCGCTACCGCTCAGCAGCAAATCGCACAGGTCGCGTACTGCGCCATGGCCACCCGCGCGCGGTGTCACAAAATGGGCGCGTGCCAGCACCTCGGCATGGGCATTGGCCGGTGCGCAGGCCAGGGCGGCGTGCTGCATCATGGGCAGATCGGGCCAGTCGTCCCCCATGGCGGCACTTTGAGTCCAGTCCAGCGCCAGATCCGCCAGCGTTTGTTCAGCAGCAGGGCGTTTGTCCTCGGTACCGAAATGCGCATGGGAGATACCCAGTGCCTGCAGCCGCTTGCGCAATGGCGCGGAGTCCCGCCCCGTAATCACCACGGGTGTGATGCCGGCCTTTTGCAGCATCTTGAGGCCGTGGCCATCCAGAGTGTTGAAACGCTTGAGCGTCTCACCGGCCTCAGAATAGAACAAGCCGCCGTCTGTCAATACGCCATCCACGTCCAGAAACACCACCTTGACCCGCTGCGCGCGTAGCAAGAGATCCGGGGTGTAGAGCGGGTGCTTGCTCATCAGATCACCTTGGCTCGCATCAAGTCATTGGTGTTGACGGCGCCGCAGAGTTTTCCTTGGTCATCAATTACCAGCACGCTGGTAATTTTGCGCCGCTCCATCAAATCTACGGCGTCTACCGCCAGCGCATCGGCCGCAATGGTGGCCGGGTTGGCGTGCATCACATCGTGGGCAGTCATGGCCCGCAAATCGACACCGCGCTCCACCCAGCGGCGCAAATCCCCGTCGGTAAAGATGCCGATCACGGCGCCTTGGGCATCCACCACGGCGGTGGCGCCCAAGCCCTTGGCGCTCATTTCACGCATCAGGTCGCTGAAACTGTCTGAGGGTGCCACGCGCGGCACGGCGTCGCCGCTGCGCATCACATCACTCACATGGGTCAGCAGTTTGCGCCCCAGGGCCCCGCCGGGGTGGGAGCGTGCAAAGTCCTCGGCCTTGAAGCCGCGTGCGTCCAGCAATGCAACGGCCAACGCGTCGCCCATCGCCAGTTGGGCGGTGGTGCTGGCGGTAGGCGCCAAATTCAAGGGGCAGGCTTCTTTGTCTACGGCAGTGTTGAGCCACAGCGTGGCGTGCTGCGCCATGCTGGACATGGGGTTGCCTGTCATGGCCACCAGCGGCACACCCAGGCGCTTGAGCACGGGCAGGATGGCGCTGATTTCTTGCGCTTCGCCGCTGTAGGAAATCATCAGTACCAAGTCCTGCGCGGTGACCATGCCCAGGTCGCCATGGCTGGCTTCAGCCGGGTGTACAAACATGGCAGGGGTTCCGGTCGAGGCCAGGGTGGCAGCGATTTTGCGGCCCACGTGGCCGCTTTTGCCCATGCCCATTACTACCACGCGACCCGGAATGCCCAGTACCAGCGACACGGTCTGCGCAAAAGCGTCGTTCAAGCGGTCTTTGAGCCCTAGCACCGCTGCGGCTTCAATATCGAAGGTGGCATGGGCCAGTGCCACAGCGCGCGCGGCGGCAGAGGGCGACAAGGCAGTGGGTGCAGCAGTCATCGGGGCATTTTATAGACCGCCTGGCAAGCTATTTGCCGATGCAAAAACTGGAAAAAATCACGCCCAGCAAATCGTCAGAACTAAAGGCGCCGGTGATTTCGTTGAGCGCGTTTTGTGCCAGGCGCAGCTCTTCTGCCAACAAGTCCAGCGCTTGGGCGTTTTGAGCCAGATGGTTGGCGGCCTGTACCAAATGCACATCCACCCGGCGCAAGGCCTGCACATGGCGCTCTCGCGCCATGAACATGCCGCCTGCAGGCGCTTGCCAACCTGCCGCTTGCAGCAGCGCGGTGCGAAGTGCATCCAAGCCCACCCCGGTTTTGGCCGACAAACGAATGCCGCTTGTTGAGGACGCACCCTCACCCACCGCGTCCGCTTTGTTCCAGATGTCAATCACCGGTACCTGGCGCCCCAGTTTTTCAGCCAGCGCGGCGGCGATCAGCGCGTCGTCGGCAGCGTAATCGGCTTGATCTGAGCGTGTCAGGTCATGCAAGAACAGCACGGCGTCCGCCGCTTCAATCGCATCCCAGGCGCGGGCGATGCCGATTTTCTCCACAGCGTCCTGCCCTTCGCGCAGCCCGGCGGTGTCCACCACATGCACGGGCACGCCCTGGATTTGGATGGTCTGTTCCACCTTGTCGCGCGTGGTGCCAGCAATCGGCGTGACGATAGCCAGTTCTGCCCCGGCCAACGCATTGAGCAATGAGGACTTGCCAGCATTGGGCTGGCCTGCGATTACGACCTGAATGCCCTCCCGCAGCAAAGCGCCTTGCGTAGCCTGTTGTTGCAGCGTGTGCAGAGCGGACTGCAGGCGCTCGAGCTGCCCTTGGGCGTCCGCACGCTGCAGGAAGTCGATCTCCTCTTCAGGAAAGTCCAGCGTGGCTTCTACGAGCATGCGCAGGCGCACCAGCGCATCGCGCAGACCATGGACTTGCTTGGAAAACGCTCCCGACAGCGAGGCGGTGGCGCTGCGTGCGGCGGCCTCCGTGCTGGCATCGATCAGGTCGGCAATAGCCTCTGCCTGGGCCAGGTCGATCTTGTCATTCAAGAAGGCCCGCTCGCTGAACTCGCCGGGCTGTGCCAGGCGCAGACCCGCAAGCAATGGCTGTGCGTCTGCCGAATGCAGCTCGTTTGCCAATGCCATGCAGCGCGCTACCAGCAGCTGCAGTACCACGGGGCCCCCATGGGCTTGCAACTCCAACACGTCTTCGCCGGTAAAGGAGTGGGGCGCCGGGAAATACAGTGCCAGGCCTTGGTCGATGGGCGCGCCTGCCGCATCAGGGAAGGGCAGGTAGGTGGCCTCACGCGGCGTGAGATCACGTCCCAGCCATGCATGTGCAAAAGACCTCAGGTTCTTTCCACTGAGGCGCACGATGCCCACCGCACCCCGGCCGGGGGCTGTGGCGATGGCGATGATGGGATCGTGGTGGCGGCTGAGCATGGCTGCGCGGCCCCCGGTGTGGTCGTGCTTACTTGAACGAGGGCAGGTTGAACTGCGGTGGCACGCCCATGCGGGTGTTGATCAGCCACTGCTGCGCAATCGACAAAATATTGTTCGTAATCCAGTAGACCACCAGGCCGGACGGGAAGAAAAAGAACATCACGCTGAAGGCCAGTGGCATGAACCACATCATCTTGGCCTGCATCGGGTCCGGTGGCGCGGGATTGAGCGCGGTTTGCAGCAGCGTGGTCAGGGTCATGATCAGCGGCAGGATGTAATACGGGTCCGGTGCCGACAGGTCATGGATCCATCCCATCCAGGGCGCGTTGCGCATCTCCACGCTGGACAGCAGCACCCAGTACAAGGCAATGAACACGGGAATCTGAATCATGATGGGGAAGCAGCCGCCCATGGGGTTGACCTTTTCCTCGCGGTAAATGCGCATCATCTCCTGCTGCATTTGCTGCGGGTTGTCTTTGAGGCGCTCACGCATCTCGGTGATTTTGGGGTTGACCGCTTTCATTTTGGCCATGCTGGAATAGGCCTTGGCATTGAGCCAGTAAAAGGCGATTTTGAGCAAGAGCACCAGGGCCACAATGGACCAGCCCCAGTTTTGAATCAGGCTGTGCAGAAAGTCCAGCAAGAAGTACAAAGGCTTGGCCAGAATCGTGAGCCAGCCGTAGTCTTTGACCAATTCCAAACCGGGGGCCAATGCTTCCAGCATTTTTTCTTCTTGGGGACCGACGAAAAAAGTGGTCTCTACAGTGCGGGTGGCGCCGGGCGCAATGGCTTCCAGCGGTGCCACGATGGCTGCACGGTAGCAGCAATCCGGCACGCCTTTATTGAGCTCCAGTGCGTCGAGCGAAATGCTGCGGTTCATGCCCTCCGGCAAGATCCAGGCGCTGGCGAAATAGTGCTGCACCATGGCCACGTACCCATTAGTCGACTGCTTTTCATAGTCGGCTTTGGCCTTTTTGATGTCGGAGAACTCGACTTTCTGGTACTTTTTGGCTTCGGTATAGACCGCTGGACCGGTGAACGTGGAATAGAAAGAAGACTCGCCTGCCGGCTTGTTACCGTCGCGCACCAGCTGCAGGTACAGCTGGGGCGCGATCGGTGCCGCGGTCGTGTTGGTCAGTGCGTGGCTTACCGCCACGGCATACGAGCCGCGCTTGACGGTGTAGGTCTTGACCAGTTTGATGCCACCTACATCGGGCGACTCAAAGCGGATTTGAAGGCTGTCTGTGCCGTCTTTGAGCTCGCGCTCGCCACTGACCGTCATTGGCGTCTTGTGCGTCGGGAAAGCACCAGGCACGGCGCCGGAAACCACGCCCGACTCGGCCAGGTAGACGCGCTCTTTGCTGTCGTCAAGCAGGGTGACCGGCTTGCTGTGGTCAGAAATGTCGCCGTATTTCAAGAATTCAGATCCAACCAGCGTGCCGCCCTGCGTGTCAAAGTGCAGGTTCAAGACATCGCTGTGCACCGTGAAGCGCTCGCCCGAAGGTGCCACCGTAGCGCCCTCGGCAGCAGCGGGGACTGCGCCAGGCAGCGACGCCTGCGCAACCGGCACAGAACCTGGAACGCTGGCGTCTGACGCGGTAGTTTTGGCGCCAGCAGGTGCGGCCGCTTC
>CAIWRE010000056.1 GCA_903914985.1 uncultured beta proteobacterium
ACACATTGCCGTCGGGCTGTGCGGCTTTGAGCGCTTGCGCAGCGATCAGGCCACCGGCGCCCGCACGGTTTTCCACCACGACAGGGACGCCCAGCGGGTCTTTGAGCTTGTCAGCCAGGATGCGGGCAATCGCGTCCGTGCCGCCGCCCGCCGGGAAACCCACCATCACGCGGACCGGTGTGGTTTGGGCCCAGCCCATGGGCGCTGCAAGGCAAGCCAGCAACGCAAGGGTTGCGCGCCACGATGCGCGACGACGTGAAACATTGAACGAAGACATACCGACTCCTTACAAGCTAAGTGACGAGGATCGCTGGGGGGCACACCCGCTGACGGGGTACCCAAACTGGATGTCCATTGTCAGCGAAAGCGCGTGGGTGCAAAGGCCGCCAGGTCCAGCGCAGGCTGTCGCCCTGCGACCAAGTCAGCCACCAAGCTGCCGGTCACGCCGCCCAGTGTGAGGCCGATGTGCTGGTGCCCAAAGGCATAGACCACCCGCGCCGAGGCGCTGGAGCGCCCGATGACGGGCAAGCCGTCCGGCAGCGTGGGCCGAAAGCCCAGCCAGGGCTCGGTCGCTGCGGGCAGACCCGGCAAGGCCCGCTTAGAGGAATGCTCCAGCAGATGCAGCAAGCCGGGGTGTTTGTCGGACTTCAAACCCGCCAGTTCCACGCTGCCCGCCACGCGAATTCCGCGCTCCATGGGCGTCATGTAAAAACCACGTTCTGCCCAGCCCACGGGGCGGGAAATCAGCGTGCTGCTGCCGGGATACAGCAGGTGGTAACCGCGCTCGGTGTCCAAGGGAATCGCGTCGCCGCACTGGGCAGCGAGCGGGCGGGAATAGGCACCGGCGCACAGCGCCACCTGGTCAAACGCCTGCGTCTCTTGCCCCCATGCCACCACCACCTTGTCCGGGCCCGGGCGCAAGCCGGTCACAGCGCTTTGCACCACTTGCAAACCCTGTGCTTGCAGCACCGCCTGCAAGGTCTTCAAAAAACCACCGGGGTCGGACAAATGCCAGGATCCGCGAAACAGCACCCCGCGCTCAAAAAGGGGGCTGAGCTGGGGCTCCAGGGCCTGCACGGCGTCGCGGTCCAGGACGTCGAATGCGACACCCAGGCTGTGCCGCAAGTCCAGTTCCGCTTGGGATTGCGCAAAGGCCTTGGTGCTGGAATAAAGGTACAGGCATTCGCGCGGGCGCACGTATTGCGCCAGATCAGCCCGGTTGAGCATGTCGTCGTAACCCGCCTGGGCGCGGGCCAGCAGTTGCGCCAGCGCCTGCGACGTATGCACCGAGCGCGCCGCCGTGGAATGCCACAAAAAGCGCGCAAGCCAGGGCGCGAGTTGCGGCCAGTAGCCCAGCCGCAGGCGAAACGGGCTGCGCGGGTCGAGCAGGAAATGGGGGATGTCGCGAAACACCGACGGCTTGTTGACCGGAATACAGGCATAGGTCGCAAAAGTGCCTGCATTGCCAAATGACGCGCCACCCGCGGCACCGGCCGGGTCCAGCACGGTGACGGTGTGGCCCTCGCGCATCAAATGCCAGGCGGTGGACAACCCGACAAAACCCGCTCCAATGACTGCAATATGGGCCATGAATGTCAGGGCGCGGTGGCCGCTTCTTCGATCAGGGGCACGGGGTTGCGCCGCCTGGGGCTCAGCGCTTCGTTGAGCACCTGGTCAAAGCGCGTCAGCACCAAGGGCACCAGGCTCGCATCGCGCGGCTGACCGCTGATGGTGAGCGCACCGGCGGCATAGCGGTAGCCCGCTTTCAGTCCACCGGGAACTTCTTGGGCGTAGCCACTTTGCAATGCCAGCTGGACCTGGTCGGGCGTCAACATGGCGCCTTTGATGAGCAGCTCACCCGAAGACTCCAATTGCTCGGCCAAGGCGGGCTCACCGTTGGTGGTGGGTCGCAGCGTGAGCTGCAGGCTTGCGTCCACACTGGCGTCGGCGTTACGCGCTCTGAAGGTCGGGATGCCCACGGAAAAGCCCGAGGCCAACAGCGTCCTGACCGCCTTGCCCAGCACGGCAGATTGCTGCGGTGCCAGCTCAGCAGCGCCGCAGTTCTCGCTCCAGAGGTCGGTGAGCGCTTCCACACTTTTGGCATGCAAGCCGGTCATGGCACCTTCCAGCGATACGTCCGTCAGTGTCTTGTCCATCCACGTCATTTGTTGTGCGCTGAACTTTTGCTGGTAATTCAGGCGCTGCGCCACTTGGCGCACTTCGTTGCGCAATTTCAGGCCCTGCAAGGACAGGGATGCCGCATGGGCCGTGTCCACGGTCAGCTCTGCGCTGCCGGTCAGGCCCTGCAGGTCTTCCATGGCCACATGCAGGTGGGTGCCCTGCAAATCCAAGGTGCTGCCGCCCGCTTTGAATTGAATGGCATCTACGCTCCATCGCAAAGCCAAAGCATTGCCGTCGATATGAAGCTGGCCTTGAGAGGGCGCCAAGCGAACAGCGGGCCCACTGCCGCTGGAGCGCAGCTCGGGCAAGGCCATGTCGGTCGTCACCGCGCCGCCGTAACCGACGGTGCCGCTGCCAGTCAGCGCTGTCGCCCTACCGGACGAAGGGCCTGCAAGTGCCAGTGTCCAGCTGAACTGGTTCACACCCTGGTGGTTGGGAATGTGGCTGATGTGGTAGGTCAAGTGCAATGCCATGGGTTCTTGCGCTGCGTCTTGCGCGCAAGCGGACCGCAGCTGCACATCGGCCGAACCGCTGGACGACAACCAACCCGCCTGGTGCGACACATGGCGCAACGCCCAACGCGCGTCGTCGGCTTGGGCTGCCCCGGCTTGGATCAGCGCGCTCGCCTCGCGCGAGGTGTACCAAGGCAGCGCCAGGGCGGCGGTGGCAAGCAGGACACTAAACAGGCTCAGGGCAATTTTCAGGGGTTTGTTCACACAGAGCTTTCCTGAGCCCTGCAACACGCAGGGCCCATGTTCAGAATTATCGACTCAGCGAAAGTCGCGGCTGTCCGCGCTCAAATCACCCAAGAGCGGCGTCATGTCCACCAGACGCTTGGCAATCAAATGGCGCACCTGGCCACCGTGGTCTGCATCGCGCTGCCACACGCCGTAGACCGCCAACAGGCGTGCGCGGTACAGGGCGTCGCGAAACGCATCTTTCACTGTCTTCCAGACGATCACGTTGACGCTGCCGCTCTCGTCTTCTAGGGTGACAAACACCACGCCCTTGGCCGTTTGCGGTTGCTGGCGCATGGTGACGATGCCACAGGCGCGCACCAAGCGGCCATGCGGCAGATCGCGCATTTGCGCGGCACTGAGCAGTTTTTGCGCACTGAGCTGCGCCCGCAAGAACGCCAGCGGATGTCGGCGCAAACTCAAGCCCGTGGCGGCGTAGTCAAACACCACTTCTTGCGCCTCCAGCGCGGCAGGCAGCGCCAGCGATTCTTCTGCCACCGGCACACCCCGAAACAATGCAGGCGCGGCATGCAGGGCCGATGCGTCCCACACCTGCTGGCGGCGGTGGCCACTCAGGCTGTGCAAGGAGTCTGCTCTGGCCAGCGCCTTGTGATCGGCCGCGTCCAAGGCACAGCGGTGCGCTACATCGTGGGTGCTCTCAAACCGCACGCGCACGCGCTCTGTGACGATGCGCTGCGCGACCTCCTGGCGCAGGCCACTCACCATGCGCAAGCCCAGGCGAATGGCTGGTTGGGATTGCAGCGAAGGCGATGGCAGCGGATTGCCGGAGGGCTCCAGCGTGCAGTCC
>CAIWRE010000057.1 GCA_903914985.1 uncultured beta proteobacterium
TCAAAAATCACGTGGTCTTTGACCCCCACCCACGCCCGGCCTTGGGCGGCCAGAGCGGCTTGCACGGCGGCATCCCGCTCCAAGGCCCGGGGCTCGTAGTCGTGGGCAGCAAATACCGCATCAGCCTGCAAGGCTGCGGCCAGGCGCGGAATCTCATCCGCCGCCACGGCGTGGCAAGTGATCAGGCCCGCGTCCGGCTTGCCGGAGAGCTTGCGCACATCAGCATCCAACTCGGCCACGCTGGCCTGGATGAACTCCACCCGCCGGTCCTGGCGGGGCAGGGCGTCCAGGATGCTGCGGTCAAACACAAACACGCAATGCACCTGGGCGCAGCTTTGCAAGGCGAGCGCGAGCGCGGGGTGGTCGGTGGTGCGCAAGTCGCGCCGGAACCAGACCAGTCCGGTGGGGTAGATGGGTTGCATGCCTGCCGTTAAAATCAAAAGATGACCGGCGATTCTGCACCCACCAACCTGACGCACCATTTTTTGATCGCAATGCCAGGTTTGGAGGACGCCATGTTCACCAAGAGCGTGGTCTATGTGTGCGAGCACAGCCCGCGAGGCGCCTTGGGGCTGATCATCAACAAGCCGGCCGAGCTCAAAATGGACGCGCTTTTTGACAAGGTCGATCTGCATTTGCAGCGTCCGGACCTTGCCAAACAAGCCGTGTTCCAAGGCGGTCCGGTGCATGAAGAACGCGGCTTTGTGCTCCACGAACCGATGTTTGCTGACACCGAACGCCCTCAGGAATCTTTGTACGCCTCCACCATGGTCATCCCCGGCGGCCTGGAAATGACCACCTCGCGCGACGTGCTGGAGGCGATTGCTGCGGGCGCGGGACCACGCAAAGTACTGGTGTCCTTGGGTTATTCCGCCTGGGGCGAAGGCCAGCTCGAGAGCGAACTCAAAGACAACAGCTGGCTGACGGTGGACGCCCACAACAGCATTATTTTCGATACGCCCGTGGCCCAACGCTACGACCAGGCACTGGCGCTCTTGGGCCTGCAGGCCTGGATGATTTCTCCCCACGCGGGCAGTGCATGAGCGCGGCCAACGCCTCTACCTTCATGGCCTTTGACTTTGGCACCAAGCGCACCGGTGTCGCTGTTGGCAACCGGATGTTGGGCACGGCGCAGCCCCAAACCACCATCACGGCCATTGGCGACGCGCGTTTTGCGCAGATCGCGCAGCGCCTCAAAGACTGGCAGCCTGACGCCCTGGTGATTGGTGTGCCCTACCATCCGGACGGCGCGCCGCACGAAAACACGCTGCGCGCGCAGAAATTCGGGCGCCAACTGCGGGGCCGCTTTGGCCTGCCCGTGTTTGAAGTGGACGAGCGCTACAGCACCACCGAAGCGCTATCAATGGGTGCCAAAGATGCCGATGCGGCGTCGGCCTGCATCATCCTGGAACAATTTTTGAGGAACCTGCCACCATGAACCTGGTCTTAGACGCCGAAAGTCTGTACCTCGAACTCCTGCGCGGTGTGCGGGGTTTGTGTGGGCCGGATTCGCACTTGGTGGGCATCACGTCCGGTGGCGCCTGGCTGGCCGAGCGGCTGCACAAAGACATGGGCTTGGGCGGCACGTACGGCACGATTTCGTCCAGCATGCACCGCGA
>CAIWRE010000058.1 GCA_903914985.1 uncultured beta proteobacterium
CCAAAAATTTGGTCAGCTGCATGCCGCTATCGCGCGGGCTTTCGTAGGTGTCGATGATGTCCTTGGCCTCCGTCAGGCTCAGGCCCAGGCGTTTGGCACGCAGGGTGAGTTTGAGCCGGGTGCGGTCGCGCACGCTGTAGACCCGGTTGCGCCCCATGGGGCCGGTGCGCTCGGGCTGCAGCAGCCCCAGATCTTCGTAAAACCGGATGGCGCGGGTCGTCAGGTCAAACTCGCGCGCTAGATCGCTGATGCTGAAGGTGGTGCTCATGCCAAGTCCCGTACAGTCCGGTGGTTACTGCGTCCAACTGCAAACCAAGGCGACACGCGCCTGAGGGTGCGCTCACTACAATGGCCGCAATTGACGTTTACGTAAACGTCAATTATGAGGCATAAAAAATACACCGATGAACGAACTCGAAAATCAACTTCACTACCCCCTGGGCGACACTTTGCCCGACGAGGGCCGCTGCATCGAGGTCGCGCCGGGCATCAAGTGGATCCGCATGGCGCTGCCTTTTGCGCTGAACCACATCAACCTCTGGCTGTTGCGCGACGCGCTAGAGACCGACAACGGACGGGTCGAGGGCTGGAGCGTGGTGGACTGCTGTATCAGCCGCCCCGAGTCCAAAGCGCAGTGGGAATCGATATTTACCAACGAGCTTGAAGGCATGCCCATTCTGCGGGTAATTGCCACCCACATGCACCCCGACCACATAGGCCTGGCGCACTGGTTGTGCGAGCGCTGGAAAGTAGACTTGTGGATCAGCGCGACCGATTACCAGGTGGCGCGCATGGCCTGCATGGGCGACAACGGCTTTGGTGGCGAGCGCTCTGCGGCCTACTTTGCGCAGCATGGTTTGAACGACACCGAGTCGGTGGCCAGTATCCGTGCGCGCACCAACTACTTTCCGTCGCTGGTGCCCTCCATGCCGGAGAGCTACCACCGCATGATGGACGGCACCGTGCTGCACATTGGCGGACGGACGTGGCGCTGCATCAGCGGCTACGGCCACGCGCCCGAGCACATTGCGCTCTACTGCGATGAACTGCAGGTGCTGATTGGCGGCGACATGATGCTGCCGCGCATTTCCACCAACGTGAGCGTTTACGAACAAGAGCCCGAGGCCAATGCGCTCAAATTGTTTTTGGACTCGATCGACAAGTTCCGCCCACTGCCTGAGGCCACCCTCACCCTGCCCGCGCATGGCAAGCCTTTCACCGGCTTGCATACCCGCATCACCCAGCTGCACGACCACCACCGCGAACGCATCAACGAGGTGATGCAAGCCTGCTCCGGCAAAGCCTGCAGTGCACGCGACATCGTGCCCATCATGTTCAAGCGCGAGCTCGACCTGCATCAGATGACCTTTGCCATGGGCGAGTCGGTAGCCCACTTGCATCTGCTGTGGTTTGAAGGAAAGCTCAAGCGCCGCCTGGGCGAGGATGGCGTGTACCGCTTTCACGCGGCCTGAGCAGACACGGCCGACCAGCGCTACCAGCGCGGCAGGTTCTGGTCGTCTTTGAGCCGGGCGCGCAGTGCCGCATAGTCAGGCACCACGCTGCGCACCGTGTCCCAAAAGCGAGGACTGTGGTTCATGACGCGCAAGTGGCTGAGCTCATGCGCCACCACATAGTCCAGCACCGCCAGCTCGCAATGCACCAGCCGCCAGTTCAGGCGGATGCCGCCATCGCTGCGCGCACTGCCCCAACGGGTGGCAGCGTTGCTCAGCGCCAGCTGTGTCCAGCGCACTTGCAAGAGCGGCGCGAAGTGGTCCAGGCGCTGCACAAACAAGGCCCGGGCCTCTTGCATCAACCAGGCGCGCACCGCCGCGCGGATTTGCACTGGCGTGGCGGTTTGCGGCAAGGCTAGGTGCAGGGGTCGGGGCGACGAAGCCTGCGCTTCGCCCAAGTGCGTGACGCCGCCCTTGCCTGCCAGATGCACACACACCGTCTGGCCCAGGTATGGAAAGCAAGCGCCTTCGGCCCACACGATTTGCCTATCCAGCTGCTGCTGGCGTCGCTCGGTGGTCTCTTGGAGTTTGCGCACGATCCAGCGCGCTTTTTCCTGCAAGGCGGCATCAATTTCGCGCAGCGGCGTCCAACGCGGCGCGCGCACGCTCAAGCCCTCGGGGCCGACCACCATGCCGATGGTGCGGCGCTTGCCGCGCTCCAAGGAGAAGGCCACGCGCACGCCGTCAAGTTGCAGGGTGCGGCTGGCTTGGGGGTGGACGAAGTGCGGTGGGTCGTCAGCCTGCGGCGCCGGTTCAGCCGCGGCGATGGCAGGGGCCCCGGCGGGTGGACCAAACAGGTCCAAGGTATAGCGCAGCAAGGGATGCATGGTGCGCCCTCAGGGGCTCGAAGTGGCCCCGGTGGCAGGCGCGTGGCTCTCGAGCGCGTAGGCCTCGGGGTCCAAACGGTGCATTTCGGCCTCAATCCACGCTTCCACCTCTTTGATCATTTCCTCGGGCCTGCGGCCTTCCGGCGAAATGGCCGGGCCGATGGACACATCCACGATGCCCGGGTGTTTGACAAAGGCTTTGCGCGGCCAGCACTTGGCCGAGCTCACCGCGATCGGGTACACCGGCACGCCGGTTTGGATGGCAAGCCGGGTGCCGCCTGATTTGTATTCGCCGCGCTGGCCACGGGGGATGCGCGTGCCCTCAGGAAACATGATGACCCAGACGCCGCGCGCCAGCAGCTCTTTGCCCTGCGACACCACCTTGGCAAACGCCCGGGCGCGCAGACTGCGATCGATGTGAATCATGTCCAGGCGTGCCATGGACCAACCGAAAAATGGCACGTACAGCAGCTCTTTTTTGAACACATAGGCCAACGGATGCGGCATGAGCGCAGGCAGCAAAAACGTCTCCAGCGTGGACTGGTGCTTGACCAGCAAAATCGCGCCGCTGTTTTTACCGACCGGCAGATGCTCCATGCCGGTCACGCGCACTTGGATACCCAAAATGACTTTGGCACCCCAAATCGCGCAGCGCAGCCAGCCAGCGGCCACCGCCCACAGCCGGTCGCCGCGCACAAAAATCGAGGTGATGATGAGCACCGTAGCCCATGGAATCACCGTCAGCACCATCCACAACATATGCAAGACCGAACGAACAAAAGACATCGGCGATTTACCTCGTGGAATGTGTGAGGGGACAGTAGCAATCAGCCCTGGGCGACCAGATATTCAGCGAACGCCGCCAAATCGGCATGCACCACAGTATGCGCCGGATAGGTGGCTGGCAGGGACTGATCGCGATAGGCCGCTGCTTTGCCCGTGAGCACAGCGTGCGGCACGCATCCCACCGCCTGTGCCGCAATTAGGTCACGCGGGGAGTCGCCCACAGCGGGCATGCCCGTCAGCGCCACGCCATAGCGTTCGGCAATTTGGGTGAACAAACCCGGTGCCGGTTTGCGGCAGTTGCACACCTCTTCGGGCGCGTGGGGGCAGTAAAACACCGCATCCACCCGGCCACCCACTGCCGCCAGCATGCGGTGCATCTTGGCGTGCATGGCGTTAAGCGCAGCCACGTCAAACAAACCCCGGCCCAAACCGGATTGATTGCTGGCCACCACCACATGCCAACCGGCATGGTTGATGCGCGCAATGGCATCTAAGGCACCGGGCAATGGCTCCCATTCGAGGGCCGATTTGACGTAGTCGTCGCGGTCCACGTTGATCGTGCCATCGCGGTCGAGAATGCACAGTTTCATGGCCGAGACTTTGATCATGGCTTAGGCCGCAAGCTTGGACAAATCGGCCACGCGGTTCATGGCCACATGCAAGCTTTGCAGCAGACCCAGGCGGTTCAGGCGCAAATCCAGCTGCTCGGCGTTGACCATCACACCGTCAAAAAACGCATCGACCGGCGTGCGCAGCACAGCCAGAATTTGCAAGCTAGCCGTGTAGTCGCCCGCATCAAACTCGGCATCGGCATGGGGCAGTACGGACTGCAAAGCGGCATAGAGTTCTTTTTCTGCCGCTTCTTGCAAAAGCACCGGACTGACATGGGCGTCCACCGCATCGGTCTTTTTCAAGATGTTGCCAATGCGCTTGTTCGCAGCGGCCAGCGCGGCGCTTTCCGGCAAGGCGGCGAAGGCACGCACGGCAGCAAGGCGCTTGGGCACTTCACCCAGACGCTGCGGGCGCAGGGCCAACACCGCATCGACTTCTTGCGCGCTGTAGCCCTGCTCGCGCAGAGAACCGGCCAAGCGGTCGTACACAAAGTC
>CAIWRE010000059.1 GCA_903914985.1 uncultured beta proteobacterium
CAGTGGCTGCTCGAAGGCAAAGGCTACCGGGTGCGCTGCTTTGACTCCGCCGAGTCCTTTCTGAGCCGCTACGACGCCCGCGAAGTGGCCTGCCTCATCGTCGACATCCGCATGGGCGGCATGACCGGTCTGGAACTCCAGAGTCGCCTGATTGAAGTGCGCTCGCCGTTGCCCATTGTGTTTATCACCGGCCACGGCGACGTCCCGATGGCCGTCGACACCATGAAAAAAGGTGCGATGGACTTCATCCAAAAGCCCTTCAACGAAGCTGAATTGGTGCCGCTGGTTGAAAAAATGCTGGATCACGCCAAGGAATCGTTTGCCGGTTCGCAATTGGCGGCCAGTCGCGAAAGCCTGTTGTCCAAACTCACGCTGCGGGAGTCCCAGGTGCTGGAGCGCATTGTTGCCGGGCGCCTGAATAAACAAATCGCAGACGATCTGGGCATCAGCATCAAGACGGTGGAAGCCCACCGTGCCAACATCATGGAAAAACTCAGTGCCAACACCGTCGCCGATTTGTTGAAAATCGCGCTGGGCCAAGCGGCAGCTAAAGCCTGATTTTCATTTCTCAATACGCCCGTGCCATGGGGTGCGGCATCCCCTGATTTTTCGACCATGTCCACCAGTTCCTCCGCCACACAAGCCATCAACATCGACGGCGTCGCCCTGTCTGCCCAACTGCGCGAAGACGTGACGCGCCGCACCTTGGCGCTCAAAGCCCGTGGCATTACGCCGGGCCTGGCCGTGGTGCTGGTGGGTGATAACCCGGCTTCACAGGTCTATGTGCGCAACAAGGTCAAAGCCTGCGCAGACTCCGGGCTGCACTCGGTTTTGGAGCGATACGACGCCGACATGACCGAGGCCGCTCTGTTGGCGCGCATCGACGCACTGAACAATGACCCGAGCATCCACGGCATCCTGGTACAGCTACCAGTGCCCGCGCATATTGACGCCAACAAGGTGATTGAGGCGATTTCTCCCTCCAAAGACGTGGACGGCTTTCACATTGCCAGCGCCGGGGCCTTGATGGTCGGCCAGCCCGGATTTTTGCCCTGCACGCCCTACGGCTGCATGAAGATGCTGGAATCCATTGGCTATGACCTGCGCGGCAAACACGCTGTGGTGATCGGCCGCAGCAACATCGTGGGCAAACCCATGGCCATGATGCTGCTGCAAAAAAACGCCACCGTCACGATTTGCCACAGCGGCACTAAAGACCTCAAAGCCATCACCCTGCAGGCCGACGTCATCGTCGCAGCGGTGGGCAAACGCAATGTGCTGACCGCCGACATGGTCAAACCCGGTGCAGTGGTCATCGACGTGGGCATGAACCGCAATGACGAGGGCAAGCTCTGCGGCGATGTGGACTTTGAAGGCGTGCGCCAGGTGGCCAGCCACATCACCCCGGTGCCCGGCGGCGTGGGCCCCATGACTATCACCATGCTGCTGGTTAACACGCTGGAATCGGCAGAACGCAGCGCATGACCAATCCCCTGCTCGCTGCGTCTGCGACGCCTCTTTTCGACCAGATTCAGCCGGAACATGTGGCTTCGGCCATCGAGCAACTCTTGGCCCAAGCCCAAGCTGCGCTGGACACGGTGACCGCTACAGAATTCCCGGCGCAATGGACGGCCATGTCCCGCACTTTGGATGTGGCCAACGAAAAGCTGAGCATCGCCTGGAGCGCAGTGAGCCACCTCAACAGCGTGGCCGACAGCCCCGAGTTGCGCGCGGCTTACAACGCCGCCCTGCCCCTGGTCACCGAGTTTTGGACCCGCTTAGGTGCGGACGAGCGCCTGTATGCCAAGTACAAGGCCATGGACCCGGCCAGCCTCAACGCCGAACAGCGTCAAGCCCACACCAACGCCATGCGCAACTTCGTGCTCGGTGGCGCTGAGCTGCAGGGTGCTGCCCGTGAACGCTTTGCGCAGATTCAAGAGCGCAGCGCAGAATTGAGCCAGAAATTCAGCGAAAACGCACTCGACGCCACCGACGCCTATGCCTACTTCGCAACGGCCGACGAGATGACCGGTGTACCCGCCGATGTGATCCAGGCGGCACGAACCGCAGCCGTGGTGGAAGGCAAAGACGGTTACAAACTGACCCTGAAAATGCCCTGCTACCTGCCGGTCATGCA
>CAIWRE010000060.1 GCA_903914985.1 uncultured beta proteobacterium
GTAATGCGTTCTGCACCAGGCTGCTCCAGCATGCCCGCTAAGGTCTGCAAAATTTGCAGGCGACGCTCACCAGGCTTAGGACGCTTGCGCGTGGGCGCCTCAGCGGCACCTGATGCTTCGTTATCTGGCGAATTGTTTTCGGCGTTGGTTTCTGTGTTCATGAAAATCCCCTGCTCAATGGCTTCGAATCATGGTGCCGAAGGCTTGGTCGGTCAAAATCTCAAGCAGCATGGCATGCGGTACACGGCCGTCAATGATGTGGACCGAATTCACGCCGCTCTTGGCAGCGTCGAGCGCGCCGGCTATCTTGGGCAGCATGCCGCCTGAGATGGTGCCGTCAGCAAACAGGGCGTCGATCTGGCGGGCGCTAAGCTCGGTCAGCAGCTCGCCCGCCTTGTTCAGCACACCGCTGATGTTGGTCAGCATCAGGAGCTTCTCGGCCTGCAGCACCGTGGCCAGCTTGGCGGCCACCACGTCGGCATTGATGTTGTAGCTCTCGTTGTTCTCGCCAAAACCAATCGGGCTGATGACGGGTATGAACGCGTCGTCCTGCAGCGCCTTCACCACACTCGGGTCCACGCTCACGATATCACCGACCTGACCCACGTCGAGCTCCACGCTGGGGTCGGCGTTGTCGCGCATAGTGAGTTTCTTAGCGCGAATCATGGCTCCGTCACGCCCGGTCAGGCCCACGGCTTTGCCACCCGCCTGGTTGATCAGGCCCACAATATCTTGCTGGACTTCGCCGCCGAGTACCCACTCCACCACTTCCATAGTTTCGGCGTCGGTCACCCGCATGCCCTGCACAAACTCACCGGTCTTGCCCAGGCGTTTGAGCGCATTTTCAATTTGCGGACCGCCACCGTGTACCACCACGGGGTTGATGCCTACGAGTTTCAGTAACACGACATCTTGCGCAAAGGCGGCTTGCAGGGCCGGGTCGGTCATGGCATTGCCGCCGTATTTGATGACCATGGTCTTGCCATGAAATTTGCGGATGTAAGGCAGTGCCTGGGCCAGGATGTCGGCTTTGTCGTGGGGATTGAGCTGTGTCATGGTGTGCAAAGGTGAGAAAAATAGTTCAATCGTGCCGATTATTCACCTGGGAAGCGGAAAAACCTTGCACACACTGCGCCAGGATGCTGCGAATGTGCGCTTCATCATTGGCTTGCGCTGCCACTTGGAGCGCCAGCAAGTACGGCTCTAACGCCTGCCACGGCAAATAATCTTCTTGCGCCTTCAAAATGCGCGGGTGCTGGGTCGGCTGAGGATGATCGCCAATGAGCAGTTCCTCAAACAATTTTTCGCCCGGACGCAGACCGGTGAAGACAATTTCAATATCACCTTGCGGATTGGCCTGGTCCCGCACAGAGAGCCGGGAGAGCTGCACCATGCGCTCCGCAAGATCCACAATTTTGACGGGTTCACCCATGTCCAACACAAACACATCGCCGCCCTGCCCCATGGCGCCGGCCTGCAAGACCAGCTGGGCGGCCTCGGGGATGGTCATGAAGTAACGGGTGACATCGGGATGCGTCACCGTCAGCGGGCCACCGCTGGCCAATTGCTGACGGAACAAGGGCACCACACTGCCGCTGGAGCCCAGCACATTGCCAAAACGAACCATGGAAAACAAGGTCGTCTGCGACTGCGCAGCCAAGGCCTGAAGCGCCAATTCGGCCATGCGCTTGGTGGCGCCCATGATGTTGGTGGGGCGTACGGCCTTGTCGGTACTGACCAGAACAAAGCGTTGCACGCCATAATCCCGCGCCGCCATTGCCATATTGAGCGTGCCAAAGACGTTGTTGAGCACACCTTCACCAGGATTGCTTTCCACCAGCGGGACATGTTTGTATGCGGCGGCGTGGTAGACCGTATGTGGGCGATAGCTGGCACACAACGCACGCAAGCGCTCCGCATGGTTAACGCTGGCCAGCAGCGGAGTCAGCACCACCTCCAGCGCGTGCTCCCGACACAAAGCATCGAGCTCCTGGTGAATGCGGTACAGCCCGTACTCGCTGTGGTCGACCAGCAGCACTCGCTTTGGCCGCTGCAAGACGATGCACCGGCACAGCTCGGAGCCGATGCTTCCCCCGGCACCGGTCACCATGACCACCTTGTCCCGGGTGTCCGCTGCCATCAAGTCAGGCTGCGGCGGCACCGGGTCGCGCCCCAGCAAATCTTCAATATCAAGCTCGCGAAAATCCTGGACGGTTACGCGGCCTGTCGCTAAGTCATGGAGGCTGGGCAGAGTTTGCACATGCACCGGCAAGGATTTAAGAGACTGCACGACGGCCAAGCGGCGTTGGCGTGAGGCACTGGGCATGGCCAGCAGCACACCGGTAATGTATTCATCCTTGACCCTGCGCGCGAGGTCCTGCGCGGACCCCACCAGCACGCCGTTGATACTGCGTCCCACTTTGGCTGGATCATCATCGACAAATCCGACCAAATGAAACTGACGCGATACCGCCATGGCGACGGCTGTTTGCACCCCGGCAGTCCCGGCCCCAAATATCAGCAAGCGCTTGCTGTGGCCCGCATCGCTGTATTTCTCTAAACCCGCGAGCCAGAATCTGGCAAAGGCGCGACTGGCACCCACCAGTATTAAAAATACCAAAGGCTGCAATAGGCCCAAGCTTCGGGGGACCATTTCCCACTGGGTCCCGAATAAGACCAAGGACAGCAGTAACGCGTAAATTCCAATCGCCTTGGCAGTGGCGACCAGTGCGGCCTGGCCTGTGTATCGAAAAATCGCGCGGTACAAACCCAAACGCACAAAAATCGGAATCGCAAGCAGCGGCGCAATCAGGTAAATGCGCGCTTGGATCAGGGAGGGCACATGAAGGGTATCGAGCCGCAAGGAAAAAGCAATCCATGTTGCGACCAACGATAGCAACACATCGCTGACTATTACCGTCAGACGTTTTCGGCCGCGAGACCAGGAGAGTACTTCTAACGACATGAATACTAGCTCCAACGAAAAACCGCCTGTGCGCAGCTCAGTGCGCAGTCAGGCGGCTTGAAACAGGAGCGAAATAAGCGAGAATTTACTCAGGCTTGACCGCGAAGGCCTCTTTGCTTTGACCCTGCGCTACCAAAGCAGACAGCCACTTGGGCATCAGTCCACGACCCGACCAGGTTTCACCGTTGGGGCCACGGAACTTGGCAGCCACAGGGGTACCTGCTTTGCGGGCAGCTTTAGGAGCTTTGCCTGCGCCGGCTTTAGCCTTGACAGGACGCCCTGCTTTGCCGCCTTTTGCAGCCTTGGGAGATTGCAAGTCTTTCACAGTAATGCCAAAAGCTTGCATCTTGCTCACAATGTCTTTGACCGTCGCATGAAAATCTTTGGCCTTGATCTCGTTGGCTTGCTTTTGCAGCTTTTCGATCTGGGATTGGATATCTAAAAGGTTGCTCATATAAAAATCTCCACAAAGTAAACAAAACCGAAGGATTGTAATCCTAAATCGCACTAATGCGACACATCATCATGCCGCATTACCCCTACTAATGTGCGCCAGATTATGTAAAGATCAAATCCAAGCCATTGCCTACGCAAATACTCGCCGTCCAGCGCCACTTTGTCAGGTATAGAAATGCTATCGCGTCCATTGACTTGCGCCCAACCAGTGAGGCCGGGTACCAACCGGTGCACGCCGGATTGGGTACGCAGTTCAATCAAGTCAGCCTGGTTAAACAAGGCGGGGCGCGGCCCTACAAAACTCATATCCCCTTTGACAATACTCCATAACTGCGGGATTTCGTCCAAACTACTTTTCCGCAAGAAAGAACCGATGGGTGTGATTACTGCTTGAGGATCCACAAGCAAATGGGTAGCGACCGTCGGTGTGCCAACTCGCATAGTGCGAAATTTGGGCATTTTGAAGATACTATTATTTTTGCCGACGCGGTCTGACCAATACAGTGCAGGCCCCTTGGACGTGAGCCGCACCATCAAGGCCACGATCAGCACGGGTACCAGCAATATCACACCGGCAATCAGTACCAAAAAGAGATCCAGCCCGCGCTTTGTCATTCCTCTGACCTCACAAAGGCGCGCCGCAGGCCCTCGTCGAGCGTAAAGGGCGGCGTCCACTGCAAGACATTGCGCGCCTTGGACATGTCAAGTTGCAGGTTCTGGATCACACGCTGCACTGCGGCGCGCTTTCCAATCAGCGAGGCACCCATTGAAAGCAGGGCCACCGGCACGGGCACCAATCGCACCGGACAAACGGCAGCCCGCGCCATGGCACGTACCAAAGCCGGCGTCGAAACATCTACACCGTCACTGACCAGAAACGTTTGATTCGCCGCGGCGGGATGGCGGGCGCATGTGATGATGAAATCCACCAGGTTGTCCAGTCCCACCAGGCTGCGCAAGTTGTCCACCGCTCCCAAAGGCAGAGGCAGACCCCGCTGCACGGCCCGCATCAGGGATGCGAAATTGGCCTTGACGCCGGGCCCATAAACCAAGGGCGGACGGATGATCACGACTTCCATGCCAGTGCGGGCAGCGATGTCGCGCAAGCCCTGTTCCGCCTCCCACTTGGAAATCGCATACGGGTCTTGGGGTGCGGGTGTATCGTGCTCAGTAAACGGGCGTCCCCGCTCCGTGGCTTCGCCGTGGACCTTGACCGAGCTGACAAACACAAAGCGGCGCACGCCCGAAGCAGCGGCCCGGGCCGCGAATTGGAGAGTATGGCCGACGTTTACCTCGCGAAATGCCGACAGAGGGTCGGCGGCGGTGTCGCGCATCACATGGACCCGGGCGGCCAAATGGATGATCGTATTGAACGCCGATTCCGGGGCCAACGGCGAGACTAAATCCGCCGAACTGGGCATCCGCGGGAAAGCGACAACCGAATCCCCGGCCCGTTGCAGCGCATCGTGCAACGCTCGACCAATAAACCCGCGCGCTCCGGTAACAAGCACTTTCATCGCTCATCTTTGTGCGAATTTACGGGCAGCCGCTTGGAATTTCCCAAAACACCAGCCTTCCACTGCACGCGCCAAAAAACTCCGGAACAAAAAAAACGCAGCATACTGCGCAGGTGCCAGAGTGTGTACCGAAGTTTTCTTCTGCTGGTTCGCTGGGCATGGTGAATAACCACAGCAGAAGGTGACAGCGCCACTCGACTTCCCGTCAAGTTCAAACGTGCACAAATATCGACATCTTCGTAATAAAGAAAATACGCTTGATCGAACCCACCAATTCCCTGGAAAACGGCGCTCGGAAAGACCATGAACATGCCACCGACCCAATCGGGATAAACCGGCAACTGACCTGACACGTCGCCCTTACCGCCCCCCCCACCGAACGCCTTGCAAACAATGGTCAGCGGTGTCGGGAAGGTTCTCGCACTGTCCTCGACATCTCCTTTAGGTGACACCACCACGGGTGCGGCCAGTCCCACTGAATCATCGTCAAAAAGCGCGATGAGCCGCTTGAAAGGGCTGGCGTCCATACGAATATCCGGATTCATCACACAAAAATAGCGGCCCTGTGAATTGGCAAAGGAGGCGTTGTGATTCTCGCCAAAACCTTTTGGCGCCTCATTTCTGACTATTTTTAATGGGAATGAAAAGTCAACAACCTTGAATGGAAGATCTTCAGGAATATTTGAGACCAGCAAAACTTCAATTTCTTCATGGACACAGACACGACTCAGGTCGTTCAACAGACTGGCGACCATGTCGCCTTGGGCATGACTCACAATAGAAATCGAAATGAGAGGTTTCATATACTCTTTTGAACCTCGAAGCTCACATTCAATTGATTTGATTTAGTGAACCCATCATAAATACCTTTCATGATCATTTTTATCCGCAATAACTTTTCAGGCCCCATCACTGCAAAATATAAAAATATCTGAATCAAGCGCCGGAAATGGAAAAATTTCCAGTGGAAAGGAACGTATGGTAGTTTGTTCAGCAGAATCGTATTTCTGAACATATAGTAATGCCGCAACGGGCTGTGGTGCGAAATATGGCGGGTCCGACCCCACCATACCTTCGACACCTTATCGCCCAGGCTATGTCCAAGGTGGGCTGCAGGTACCGCGACTACCTTCCATCCTTGGTTCCGGGCACGCAGGCACCACTCGGTATCAATATGATCAATAAACCACTCCCCGCGCATAAGCCCGATCGCTGAGAGGGCACTTGTACGCAGCAGTGTCCCCGAAGCGATGAGATGTGCGACTTCAATGCTAGGGACAGTTTTGACAGCGTCGGGATTGCAAATCACGATCTTTGCGTCATCGTCCACAAGGAAGTGACTCTTATGCCCGGAACGCAGGTCGATACTGCGGGGGCCCGCCGCAGCCGCACCGGGCATCGTTCGCAAAGCATGAGACAACAAATCGACCATGGAGGGGTAAGGAACACTGTCTTGGTCCATGAGCAAAATTTCGTCGGCACCTAATAGAGTCGCGTACTCAATGCCGCGATTTTGTGCAAATGCCAGACCGATATTGGACTCTATCGGCAAAAAATCAATCAAGAACCTATCGCACACATCCTGAAGACCCACCGGCGTCGGGCCGTTGTGCAACAAAACGATGCGATCAACCTGCGGCGATAAACTGCGAAATTGCCGCTCCAACAAGCCCAAGTCCGGGTGGTAGGCGACGGTTACTGCAACGATCATTGACGTTTTCGACTGGATTAATCCGCACGCCGCGCGATGACGGTCATAAATTCAGCTTTCCGGTACACGAATGTCTGAAATACAGCCAAGAAAAATACGAAAGGCATAAAAAACACCAAGGACAGATCGAGACCTTTCGTGTTTTGATGTCTTGCCAACTTATGACTATACAAATACTCAGGGATGGCCATGAAAAACGGGAGTTTTACGAAATTACACCGGAAACCCGCCTCATGCATCAACGAATTTAAGCCTTTTGGAGTGAAGAGGCACAAATGCCGTGGAGCGTCCAGAGCGCGCCAATCGGAGCCAAAATAGGAATGCCCCACACTGGCAAGATTCGGTGTTTGTAACCACAGTGTGCCTTGCGGTGCCAACAGCGCGTGCATTTGGCTCAACCATTCTGCAGGTTGATGAAGGTGCTCAATCACATGGCTGCAGGTCATGTATTCGTAGCACCCCACATCGTCCTTTAATAGATCCAGGCCACCACAAACCACATGAACGCCGCGTCTCCGTGCAACTTCCAAAGCCTTGGCATCGAAGTCTATTCCAGTGACTTGCCAACCAGCCGCCTGCGCGGCCTGCAGGAACGCACCATCACCACACCCGACATCCAGAAGTTTGGCGCCCGCATAGGGTGGCCTGGGCGGCAGGTGCCGCATGTGCGCCAGGACCAAGCTTCGCAAACCGGGAATTGCACCAACCAATAAACGTCCCCACCGGGCGGCCGGCACTAAACGCATACCCCAGCGTTGATTGCGATAGTCATTCAAGACAGCCCGAATACCATGGCGCAGTCGGGCGCGAAATGAACGCAACAGGCCTGTATTTTCTGCCTGACCACTATCGCCGTGGGTAAAGTAGGTGGCGTAGGCCCGACCGATACTTTGCGGGCTGGGCCGCGGGTCAACGTAGCCAAGCTGGCATTGTTGGCAGGTGTGTAGTTGCCAGTCGCCCGGCGCACAATGAAACAGCCGGTCCGTCAACGGGCCATGCAGTGCCACCCGGTCCTTAGAGCCGCAGACGGGACAATATCCCAATATCTCCAGGTCGGCCACAGGCCAAAGTTCACTGGATTTTTCCAACATTTTCATGTGTTTCGACGAACAGCCGCCGCCCGTGGTAAGTGATCCAAACGATCAAAATGCACATCAATAGGCCTGTCGCTTCAAGTCCCTGAGGTCCGGCCAAGGAGGGGTAAACAAGTCGACTCAGCCCGACAAGTGCCATGACCATCAACGCAAGAGACCACAGGGTATCTCGACATAACTGCCAAAGCATGGGAAACAGCTTCCACGCGCTCACATAGAGCATGGAGGTATCCAAAATAACCCTGAGCGTCCAGGCGATCGCGGCGCCTGTAATCCCATAGGCCCCGAGAGCCCACCATAAAAAGAAGAAATAGGGGAAAAATTCAATCATGTGAAGTTTTGCGGTGATGTCCGTTCGCCCTGCACTGTGTAAGAGTGCGTAGGGGACATGCGCAAAGCCATTGAGCAACACGCCAATCACCAGCCATCGCCAAACATCGGTCGACTCGGTGGCGAAATCTACACCCACCCACTGAACCAGAACCTGCGGCCCGAATACGCTACAGACCAGCATCAAAGGTGCCCACACGGCATACAGCATGCGAATGGACGCACCAACCGTTGTGCGCACATCACGTCCATCCCCCCCCGAAGATGCGTGCAGCCGCGCCAGCATAGGGAAGAACACGCCCATCATCGCAACCGGAAGCGCAGGCAATCGAGAAAGTACATCGAAAGGCACGGTGTAATAAGTGACTGCCGTCATGGATATTGTTGCACCGATAGCAAACCGGTCGAAATAGGCGAGCGTCGGGCCGATCACGTTGGTCACAGTAAGCCATCCGCCGAACTTCAAAATCTCGCTCGACTGGGGAGTGCCCTTGGGATCCTCTTTGGTATCAAAATATTCCCAGCTAAGTGCCGCCAACGCGAGTGCAGCAATCATGCGCACGGCCCACAGGCCTCCAATGACCGCTGCAAGATGTTGGGTAAAGTGCGCAGTCACCCAGGGCACCAGAAATACCGCGCACCCCATGGGCACACGGACGAAATTCACGGCCCTGAAACGGCTGTGGGCCTCAAGCGCACCGGTACTGCAACTGGCCCACATGAGCAGGGGCACAGAAATCGCAAGCACCATCCACCCCCACATGGCCTCTCGCCTTAACTCAGGCGCAATATGCAGACTGCTCGTCTGCAACAGTGGCGTTGCAAACAGCAATACAAGCATCCACCCCAGGCCAACAAGAAGCATCCAACGGCGCACACGCCGCGCCACCATAGCCCTGGCACTGTCATGCATTCCTAAACCGAGTTGCTTGGCCAGGTATTGGGTCAGACCACGCCCCAAGCCCAAATCGAGTATTCCGAAATAGCCGATCAGCATCCAGCAAATAGAAAGCATGCCAAATTTGTCATGCCCAAGCCTTCGAATCAAGTCCGGCACAACCAGAAATCCAGCGGCCATTGGCAACACAATGCCGGAAATGTTCAGTGCAATGTCCTGGAAATGGCGGCGCTTCAACACTCCACTCATTGACAGCAACCACCAGCGAAGACCAAGCCAGTCCTCAAGTCCCAACAGCGGCGGGCTGCATCGCAGATGGCAGGAGCAGTGACCATGGCAGCCGTGCTATTCCAAACTGACGTTCACGCTGAAGCCATGCTTCTTAAGCAGTGCGTGCTGTTTCGCTTGCGCCAAGTCGCTCTCCACCATTTCGGCAACCATTTGGTCCAATGTGATTTCCGGCACCCAACCGAGTTTGGTCTTGGCCTTGGACGGATCGCCCAGGAGGGTCTCCACTTCGGTGGGCCGGAAATAACGCGGGTCAATACGCACCACGGCCCGGCCATTGCCGCGGCCGTCTCCCGCCACGCCCCAATAGGCCACTTCATCCACACCACCGCCCTGCCAGGAGAGCACCATCCCCAATGCACTAGCCGCTTTGTCGATGAACTGGCGCACCGTGTATTGAATGCCGGTGGCAATAACAAAATCTTCTGCGTGGTCCTGCTGCAGCATCATCCACTGCATGCGCACATAGTCTTTGGCATGGCCCCAGTCGCGCAATGCATCGATGTTGCCCATGTACAAGCAGTCATCCAATCCCTCGCTGATATTGGCCAGTCCACGCGTGATTTTGCGGGTGACGAAGGTTTCCCCACGGCGCGGGCTTTCGTGGTTGAACAAAATGCCGTTACAGGCATAGATGCCGTAGGCTTCACGGTAGTTCACCGTGATCCAGTACGCGTACATTTTGGCGACCGCATAGGGACTGCGCGGGTAGAAAGGTGTGGTTTCTTTTTGGGGCGTTTCCTGCACCAGTCCGTACAGTTCGCTGGTCGACGCTTGATAAAAGCGCGTTTTTTTCTCCAGCCCCAGAATGCGAATCGCTTCCAGCAAGCGCAGCGTGCCCATACCGTCCACATCTGCGGTGTATTCGGGACTCTCAAAGCTCACCGCCACGTGGCTTTGTGCGCCCAGGTTGTACACCTCGTCGGGCTGCGTTTCTTGCAGGATGCGAACCAAGTTGCTGGTGTCGGTCAAGTCGCCGTAGTGCAGTTTGAAGCGCGCGTTCTCAATGTGCGGATCCTGGTAAATATGGTCCACTCTCTGCGTGTTAAACAAGCTTGCACGGCGCTTGATACCGTGGACGATATAGCCTTTTTCGAGCAGAAACTCGGCCAGGTAGGAACCGTCCTGACCGGTGATTCCGGTAATGAGTGCGACTTTAGGGATCATAGAAACAAGGATTCTCACTGTCTGCCGCAATCGTCTTTAAAGCAAGCCGATAGCGAAACTGGTTCATTATCGACTAGCGCCTGACTTGTTCACGAAGATTTTTCAGCAATTGCGCCTCAATCCTGTCCTTGAATGTCCCCAGCAAAAAGCCGAGCCGAATGTCGAGCACATACCGCTCAGAAGTCACCCGCAAGGTTCCGTCGGCGCCGCTGCGATTGAATTGCCAAACGACGTCTGCATCGTCAGACTCGGGGGCATCCGTTACATGGGTCGTCATCGCCCAATCGCGCTGCGCGGTCTGCGCCCAGTCTCTAGCGAATCCTTGGGCATCCTGCAAAGAAAGCCCATGACACTGATCAATATGAATGTGAGGCATGACGAACCAAAAAAGGAGGCGTAAGGCGCGTATGCTGGCGACACCATGATCTACAAATTCAAATCCAAGGCGACCGGCGACTTGATTATGTTGCAAGCCCACGGCCAAACCCTCCTGAAAATCATCGGGAAGTCTGATGCAGAACAGTTGCAACGGGGCATATTGCTCCCCGAGGACATGCCGCGTGCGATTCTTGCGCTGCAGCAGGCCGTCAGCGACGAAGAACAGGCCCGATCGGAATTAGCGCAGCAGGCCACGGCCCAAGGTCAAACGCCCCCACCCGCACCGACCGTGAGCCTGCGCCAGCGCAGCCTGCCATTTATTCAAATGGCGCAGCGCTGCATGGCCGAAAAAAAAGAAATCGTCTGGGGCGTGTAGCCCGAGACGATTGCTCGAAGTTGGCAACACCGCAGGATCGCTGCGGTGTCAAAGACCTGTGGGTCAGTCGATGTATTCCTTGGCAGCTGCAATGACGGGTCCCCACTTGGCGATTTCAGCGGCCACAAATTTCTTGTGCTCTGCCGAATCCACCCGCTTGTCGGTGATGATGACTGCGCCCAGGGCTTCTTGCTTCTTGATGAAGTCAGGATCCTTCAATGCCACCTTGAGGGCACCATTGATCTTTGCGACCACATCGGCAGGGGTACCTTTGGGCGCATACAGGCCGTGCCAAATGCTCACATCAAAGCCCTTGAGCCCATCTTCCTGCAGAGTCGGCAAATCCTTGAGCGAGGGGACGGTCAAGCGCTTGGAGGTCGTCACGCCATAAGCGATCACTTTCTTGGCCTCAATTTGCGCCGTAGTGTTGGTCGTCTGATCGCACATCACGTCAATCTGGCCAGCCATCAGGTCGACCATGGCCGGTGCGGTACCTTTGTACGGAATCGCGGTCATGTCAATTTGCACTGCGTTTTGAAACATCAATCCGCACAGGTGCGAAGCAGAGCCAATGCCTGCGTTGCCCAAATTGATTTTTCCTTTGTTGGCATTCAGCCAAGCTTGAAATTCCTTGAAGTTCTTGGCAGGCATAGTGGGCCGTGCGATCACGGTCATGGGCACCTCATTGATCATGCCCAGATACTCAAAATCCGACTCCACCTTGAATGGCATGTTGCGCAACAAATTGGGCATGGTGGCCATGGCAATGTGGTTGAGCAAAAGCGTGTAGCCGTCCGGCGCGGCTTTGGCGACTCGACCTGCACCAATGGAACTACCGGCTCCCACGATATTGTCGACCACGATGGTCGCGCCGCCCAGGGGCTTGCGCAGAGCCTCGGCCAAGTCGCGCGCCACACGGTCGGTGGGGCCACCTGCGGCAAACGGCACGATCAGCGAAATTGTTTTGGACGGATAACTATCTGCAAACGCCATTACGGAAGACAGCGCGGCTATCAGTACAACTAGTTTTTTCATCAGGGGCTCCTTGTTGATTGAGGCGGAAGTCTAGCGCGATTGATGCCTTTGCGCACAACCCCGCTCGACTTATTGGTAGCTGCGCGCGTCCTCAATCACCTTGCCGTCGTTTGGCAAACTTCCAGGCGCGCCCAGCTCTACGGCTGCCCGCAGCTTGGTCACGTCTCGCACCGCATCGGCCAGGCGCTCAGCCAATCCATCAGGACTCGAGCCGCTTTCCACCTTGAGTGTCATCACGTCCTGGGCCATGGCACCGCTCACCACCAGGCGCGCGCGCAACACTTCTGGAAAGCGTTTGGCAATTTGGTCCACCTGCTCGGGGTGGACAAACATGCCGCGAATCTTGGTGGTCTGGTCGGCACGGCCCATCCAGCCCTTGATGCGCAGGTTGCTGCGCCCCGTGGGGCAGGTACCCGGCAGCACCGCCGACAGGTCTCCCGTGCCAAAGCGGATCAAGGGGTATGCGGCATTCAAGGTGGTCACCACCACCTCGCCAACCTCGCCTTCAGCCACCGGGTCGCCGGTACCGGGGCGCACAATTTCCAAAATCACGCCTTCATCGACGACCAGGCCCTGCCGGGCGGAGGTCTCATAAGCAATCAGTCCCACATCCGCTGTGGCGTAGCACTGGTAGGCGTCGATACCACGGGCCGTCATCCAGTCGCGCAAACTGGGCGGAAACGCTTCGCCGGACACCAGCGCTTTGCGCAGGCTGGGTAGGGCAACGCCCAACTCCTGGGCTTTTTCCAGGATGATCTTCAAGAAACTCGGGGTGCCGATATAGCCTGCGGGCGCCAGTTCTGCCATGGCGCCGACCTGCTGCTCGGTTTGGCCGGTTCCACCGGCAAACACGGTGCAGCCAAGGGCATGCGCACCCGTCTCCATCATGGAGCCCGCCGGGGTGAAGTGGTAGCTAAAGCAGTTGTGAATCAAGTCCCCGCCACGGAAACCTGCGGCAAACATAGCGCGTGCCATACGCCAGTAGTCGCCATCGCGGCCTTCGGGTTCGTAAATCGTGCCCGGGCTGGCAAACACACGCGGCATGGACGCACCAAAGCCCAAGGCGCTGAACCCGCCAAAGACATTGCCTCCCGCGGCGCGACTGGCCTTTTGCTGCTCCAGCAAGGCATGTTTGCGAATCACCGGAAGTTGCGCCAAGGCTTGGCGCGACGTCACGGCCGCAGGATCCACAGCGGAGAGCGACGTGGCAAAAGCACTCGCATGGGCTTTGGCGTGTGCAATGTGGGCAGGCAGAGCCGCCAAAAGTGCAGCTTCGCGCGCCTCAGGGCTGCGCATTTCCAGAACGTCGTAGTGGTCTGACATGGGTATCCTTCGAAGGTGTTATGCCAGCCAGCGCTTGCGCCGTTTGTAGCTTTTGACGTCTTTGAAACTCTTGCGCTCACCGCCGCCCACGCCCAGGTAAAACTCCTTGACGTCTTCGTTGGAGCGCAAGTCTGCCGCTGCACCGTCCATCACCACCCGGCCGGACTCCATGATGTAGCCGTAGTCGGCGTACTGCAATGCCATATTGGTGTTTTGCTCGGCCAGCAAAAAAGTGACTTTTTCTTTGGCATTGAGGTCTTTGACGATCTCAAACACCTCTTCCACGATCTGGGGTGCCAGGCCCATGGACGGCTCGTCCAACAACACCATGCTGGGGTTGGCCATCAAGGCGCGGCCAATGGCGCACATCTGCTGCTCACCGCCGGAGGTGTAGGCGGCCTGGCTGGTGCGCCGGGTCTTGAGGCGAGGGAAATAGGTATAGACCTTCTCCAGGTTCGCCGCCACCTCGGCTTTGTCTTTGCGGGTGTAGCCCCCGGTCAAAAGGTTTTCTTCGATGGTCAGGTGGGCAAAACAGTGCCGCCCTTCCATCACCTGCACCACCCCACGATCCACCAGGTCGGCGGGCGAGAGGTTTTCAATGCGCTCGCCCCGCAGTTCAATGCTGCCCTTGGTCACCGCACCGCGCTCGCCTGCCAGCAAATTGCTCACGGCGCGCAGCGTCGTGGTCTTGCCCGCGCCATTGCCGCCCAGCAGCGCGACGATGCCGCCCTCCGGCACTTGCAACGAGACGCCCTTGAGCACCAGGATGACGTGGTTGTATATGACCTCAATGCCATTGACATTCAGTACGATTTTTTTCGTGTCCATGTGTTGATACCTTCACCAATCCTCAGCACGCGCCACTTGCTTGCGCTGAGGATTGGCGGCTCCGCAGAGCCACCAACCGAGTCACATCAAGACTGGCAATCCGCAGGGGTGCGGGGTGTCAGCTTCTTGTCTGCAGCGTATTTGGCCGCTTGGGCCTTGACCATGGGCTTGATGATTTGCTCATCGCCTTGGAACCAGTCAGAGCTAATAGCCCATGCCTTGCCGTCCCAGGTATGGATACGGGCCCAGGAAGCGCCCATATGGTCCGCGCACGAGGTGCTGATGGGGCGCAACACGCCGCCAAAGCCCAATGCGTCCAACTTGGCTTGGGTCAGGTTCAGGTTTTCCAGACCCCAGCGCACTTGTTCGCCGGTCATGATCTTGCCTTTACCAAAGCGCTCTTGTGCCGCGCGAATACCTTCGACGGTCAGCATGGCACTCATAGCGCCACGCAAGTAGAGCACCTGGCCCACTTCTTCTTTGGGGCCGGTTCCCTGGCCTTTTTCATGCAAGGTCTTCAGAGCTTCCTTGGTCAGCTTGGCATTGAAGTCAGCGCCGCTTTGCAGCACCACAGAGCTATAGCCCTTGGCGCCATCGCCCACGTCTTGCACATCGGGTTCAGCACCCGACCACCACACGCCGTACATTTTTTCGCGTGGATAACCGGTGGCTTGCGCTTCTTTCAACGCGGTGGAGTTCATCACGCCGAAGCCCCACAGGATGGTGTAGTCGGGGCGCGATTGGCGCACTTGCAGCCAGGTGGCTTTTTGCTCCACGCCAGGCGCCGTCACGGGCAGGAGTTGCAGCTCAAAGCCGTGGGTGCGTGCGCGCTCTTGCAGAATCGGCAGAGACTCTTTGCCAAACGGGCTGTCGTGGTAGACCAAGGCGATTTTCTTGCCCTTGAGTTTGTCCAGGCCGCCTTCGCGCTTGCCGATGGCTTGGATGATCACATCACCGGCCACCCAGTAGTTGCCGGCCAGGGGGAAGTTCCATTTGAAAACGGTACCGTCTGCGCTCTCGCTGCGGCCATAGCCCAATGTGACCAGCGGAATTTTGTCCGCAGGCGCTTTTTCGGTAATTGCAAAGGTGGCGCCGGTGGACCAGGGTTGGATGACGGACGCACCGCCGTTTTTGCCTTTCAGGCGCTCGTAGCACTCCACGCTGCGCGCGGTGTCGTAGCCGGTTTCGCATTCTTCAAATGCAATCTTGACGCCATTGATACCGCCGCGGGCATTGACCAGCTTGTAATAGTCGATGGTGCCGTTGGCAATTGGAATACCGTTGGGCGCATAGGGCCCGGTGCGGTAGGACAGCACGGGGATGTACTGTTCCTTGGTGTCGGCCAAAGCGCTCCCCGCCATCAAGGCGGAGGCACCGACAGCGGCCACGATGCTGGCCAGTGTGAGTTTGCGAAGTTTCATTTGTCTCTCCTGTGAATGAATATGAAAACGCGGGGAAAAAAACGATATCAGTGCGGGAATGGCCACAGCCGCATTTTTTGCTTGGCCACCGACCAGAGTTTGGCCAGGCCGTGCGGCTCCACGATCAGGAACCACACAATCAGCCCGCCAAACACCATGAGCTCGGCGTGTGACATCGCTGCCGTAGACACCTCCACGCCAAACAAGCCAGCCGCCACCGGCAGGAACTGGCTCAAAAAGATAGGCATCAGCACAATAAAGGCCGCACCAAAAAAGCTGCCCATGATGGAGCCCATGCCGCCGATGATGACCATGAACAGCAGTTTGAAAGATTGGTCTACCGAGAACGCGGCAGGCTCCCAAGCGCCCAGGTACATAAAGGCCCACAAGGCACCCGCCACGCCCACGATGAAGGAACTCACCGCAAAAGCGCTGAGCTTGGCAAACATGGGGCGGATGCCAATCACCGCGGCCGCCACGTCCATGTCCCGGATGGCCATCCATTCGCGTCCCACCGCGCCGCGCACCAGGTTTTTGGCCGCCAGAGCAATCAACGAAAGCAGCACCAGGCTGAACATGTATTTCGACAGTGGCGAGTCGATAGGTAGCCCCAACACCTGCATGTTGGAAACCGAGACCGAGCCCGAGGTCGAGTAATTGGTGAACCACTGAATCCGCAGAAAAATCCAGTCCGCAAAAAACTGCGCCGCCAGCGTAGCCACCGCCAGGTACAAGCCCTTGACCCGCAAACTGGGCAGACCGAAAAGAATGCCGAACAGCATGGCGCAAACGCCACCCAGAACCAGCGCCACCACGAGAGGCATACCGTCAATGCGGACAAAGAAGTTGTAGGCACTGTAAGCACCCACCGCCATGAACGCGCCGGAGCCCAGCGAAATCTGGCCGCAGTAGCCCACCAGGATATTCACACCGATGGCGGCCAACGAAAAAATCAAAAATGGAATCAGGATGTTGGTGAGCCAATATTCGCTGGCTACTGCGGGCACGATGGCAAAGCCGAGCAGTAGCACCGCTGCCATGGCCAGGCGGTCCTGCGCGATCGGCAGAATTTGCTGGTCCGCGCGGTAGCTGGTTTTAAATTGACCGTTTTCTCTGTAAAACATTTTTGATCCTCACACGCGGTCAATGATTTTTTCGCCGAACAAGCCTTGGGGGCGGATCACCAGGAAGCCCAGCGCCAGCACATAGGCAAACCAGATTTCAATGCCACCGCCCACCATCGGGCCGATGTACACCTCGGACAGCTTCTCGCCCACGCCGATGATCAGGCCGCCCACAATCGCGCCCGGCACCGAGGTCAATCCACCCAAAATCACCACCGGCAATGCCCGCAGCGCCACGGTGGTGAGCGAGAACTGCACGCCGAGCTTGCTGCCCCAAATCATGCCGGCCACCAGCGCCACCACGCCCGCCACGCACCACACAATCACCCAAATGCGGTTGAGCGGAATGCCGATGCTCTGGGCCGCCTGGTGGTCATCCGCCACCGCGCGCAAGGCGCGGCCCGTGGCCGTCTTTTGGAAAAACAAACTCAGCAATGCCACCAGCGTCGCGGCGATCAGCGCGGCGTACAGGTCTTCCTTGTTGATCAAAATGCCGCCGTCGAAGGTCTTCTCCAAAATCATCATCGGGTCCTTGGGCATGCCGATGTCGATCTTGTAAATGTTGCTGCCAAACAGCGACTGGCCCAGGCCCTCCAGGAAATAAGCAATGCCCAGCGTGGCCATGAGCAGCGTGGTGCCCTCCTGGTTCACCAAATGGCGAAGCACCAGTCGTTCAACCACCCAGGCCACCACAAACATCACCACGCCGGCGCCCACAAAAGCCAACAGGTTGGCTGCCACCGGGTTGGTGATGCCGGTGAATTCCGGTACCCATTCGGCCAATCGCGCCATGGCCAATGCGGCAAACAGCACCATGGCGCCTTGCGCAAAATTGAAGACGCCAGAAGCTTTGTAAATCAACACAAAGCCCAGCGCCACCAGCGAATACAGCATGCCCGCCATCAGGCCGCCAAGCAGGGTTTCAAAGAAAAAAGCCATGTCCAACTCTCAATGTGAGGTGCCAAGGTAGGCACTGATGACGTCCGGGTTGTTGCGCACTTCGTCAGGCGTGCCGTCCCCAATTTTTTTGCCGTAGTCCAGCACCACGACGCGGTCGGAGATATCCATCACCACGCCCATATCGTGCTCAATCAAAACCACGGTGGTTCCGAATTCGTCGTTCACGTCGAGCACAAAGCGGCACATGTCCTGCTTTTCTTCCACGTTCATGCCGGCCATGGGCTCGTCCAGCAGCAGCACCTGCGGCTCCATGGCCAGTGCGCGGCCCAAGTCCACGCGCTTTTGCAGGCCATAGGGCAGCTGCCCCACCGGAGTCTTGCGGTAGGCCTGGATTTCCAGAAAGTCGATGATGCGTTCCACTGCCTCGCGGTGCATGATCTCTTCGCGCTCAGCGGGGCCGATGCGCAGGGCCTGCAGCAAGATATTGCTTTTGATCTTGAGGTTGCGCCCCGACATGATGTTGTCCAGCACGCTCATGCCTTTGAACAAAGCCAGATTTTGAAACGTGCGGCCCAAGCCCAAAGTCGCCACCTGGTGGCTGTCCATGTGGCTGAAGGTTTGCCCCCGAAAGGTGATGGAGCCCTGCTGCGGCGTGTAGACACCGTTGATGCAATTGAGCATGGAGCTCTTGCCTGCACCATTGGGGCCAATGATGGCCCGAATCTCGTGCTCGCGTACATTGAACGAAATGTCGGTCAGCGCTTTGACGCCGCCAAACGAGAGCGAAATGTTCTTGACGTCCAAAATGACGTCCCCAATTTTCTTGGTGCCGGGGAGTTGCGCTTCGGGTGCGGTGGTGGCGGTCATGCTGCAGCTTTCACGGGGGCGAAGGTCTTGGCGTCTTCAATGCGCAAGGTGGCGCTGACGCTGCCGGTGCGGCCATCTTCAAACTTCACCTGGGTTTCTATGTACTGCTGGTGTTTGCCGTCGTACAGCGCATCCACCAGCGGCTGGTATTTCTCGGCAATAAAGCCACGGCGCACTTTGTTGGTACGGGTGAGTTCGCCGTCGTCGGCGTCCAGCTCTTTGTGCAACACCAGGAAGCGGCTCACCTGGCTGCCTGCCAACAGTGTGTCGGCGCTCAAATCGGCGTTGACCTGTTCCACGCATTCTTTGATGAGTTGGTACACCTCGGTCTTTTGCGCCAGGTCGGTGTAGCCTGCGTAAGGCAGGTTGCGGCGCTCCGCCCAGTTGCCTACCGCGTCGAAGTCGATGTTGATCAGCACACACACCTGGTCGCGCCCGTCGCCATAGGCTACGACCTCTTTAATATGCGGGAAGAACTTCAGCTTGTTCTCGACGTATTTGGGTGCGAACAAGGCACCGTCAAACGCGCCGCCTTTGACACGCCCCACGTCTTTGACGCGGTCAATGATCTTGAGGTGGCCGTGGGCGTCGATAAAGCCCGCGTCACTGGTGTGGTACCAGCCGTCCGCCGTCAGCACTTCGGCGGTGGCTTCGGGGTTTTTGTAGTACTCGCGCAGCAAGCCGGGCGACTTGACCAAAATCTCGCCGTTGTCCGCCACCTTGATTTCCACACCCTCGCAAGGCACACCCACAGTGTCGGCGCGCGCTTCGTGGTCGGGCTGCAGGCAGACAAACACAGCGGTCTCGGTGGAGCCGTCGAGCTGCTTGAGGTTGATGCCGATCGAGCGGTAGAAGCTGAACAAATCGGGGCCAATGGCCTCACCCGCCGTGTACGCAACCCGCACCCGGCTAAAGCCCAGGTTGTTGCGCAAGGGGCCGTAGACCAACACATTGCCCAGGGCATAGAGCGCGCGGTCCAGCAAGCCCACCGGTTTGCCGTCCATCAGGTTGGGGCCTACCCGCTTAGCCAAGGCCATGCAGGCAGAAAACATCTTGCGTTTGATGGCAGATGCGTCTTCCATGCGAATCATCACGCTGGTCAGCAGGCCCTCAAACACGCGGGGCGGTGCGAAGTAGTAGGTCGGGCCGATTTCTTTCAGGTCGATGGTGGCGGTGGCTGCCGACTCGGGGCAATTGACCACATAGCCGCAGCTCAGCCACTGCGAGTAACTGAAGATGTTTTGCCCGATCCATGCCACCGGCATATAGGCCAGCACTTCTTCGTCCGACGTCAGGTGGTCAAACTCGGCACCGGCGCGCGCGCGGTTGAGCAAGGAGTCGTGGGTGTGCACCACGCCCTTGGGCTTGCCCGTGGTGCCGGAGGTAAAAAACATGGCGCCCACGTCGCTCGGCTGGGTAGCAGCCACTGCGCCGCGAAAGAAGTGGGGGTGTGCGGCCACATAGTGCGCACCGCTTTCCTGCAGCTGGTCCATGGACGACAAACCGGGCGCGTCGTAGTTGCGCAGACCGCGCGGGTCGTCGTAATAAATGTGGGTGAGTTGGGGCGCATCGACCTGCACTTCGAGCAGCTTGTCCACCTGCTCCTGATCTTCGGCAAAGGCAAAGCGCACTTCGGCGTTGACCAAGGGGTAGACACACTCGGCGGCGGCGGCGTCCTGGTACAAGGGCACCGGGATGCCACCCAAGGCTTGCACTGCCAGCATGGTGGCGTACAGGCGGGGGCGGTTGGCGCCGACCACCACCATGTGATCGCCTTTGCCCAGACCGGCCTGGTGCAGGCCGCCAGCGAGCTGCTCGACCATGGTGGCCAGCTCACCCCAGGTCATCGTTTGCCAAATGCCGTATTCCTTTTCACGCATGGCA
>CAIWRE010000061.1 GCA_903914985.1 uncultured beta proteobacterium
ACCATCGCCCCCTGCCGCACCGCCATCAAAGATGCCGGTGTGAGCGTGTCCGACATCCACGACGTCATTCTGGTCGGCGGTATGACCCGCATGCCCAAGGTGCAGGAAAAGGTCAAAGAACTGTTTGGCAAAGAGCCCCGCAAAGACGTGAACCCCGACGAAGCCGTGGCCGTTGGCGCTGCGATCCAGGGGCAGGTTTTGTCCGGCGACCGCAAAGACGTGTTGTTGCTCGACGTCACCCCTCTGTCTTTGGGTATCGAAACCCTGGGCGGCGTGATGACCAAGATGATCACCAAGAACACGACCATCCCCACCAAATTTGCCCAAACCTTCTCGACGGCCGACGACAACCAGCCTGCGGTGACCATCAAGGTCTACCAAGGTGAACGCGAAATGGCGTCCGCTAACAAGTCGCTGGGCGAGTTCAATCTCGAAGGCATTGCACCTGCAGCGCGCGGCACACCGCAAATCGAAGTGTCGTTTGACATTGACGCCAATGGCATCTTGCACGTTGGCGCCAAAGACAAAGGCACGGGCAAAGAGAACAAGATCACCATCAAGGCCAACTCCGGTTTGACGGAAGCTGAAATCCAGCAAATGGTCAAGGACGCTGAGCTCAACGCCGCTGACGACAAGAAAAAACTGGAACTGATTCAGGCCAAAAACGAAGCGGACGCCAACATCCACAGCGTCAAGAAGAGCCTCACCGAGTACGGTGACAAGCTCGAGGCGGGCGAAAAGGAGAAGATCGAAGCTGCGATCAAAGACCTCGAAGCCGTGATCAAGAGCGAAGACAAAGACAGCATCGCTTCCAAGAGCGCTGCTTTGATGACCGCCAGCCAAAAGCTGGGCGAAAAAGTCTATGCCGACATGCAGGCCAAAGAAGCCGCGCAAGGTGCAGCACCCGGCGCAGCCGAAGGCCCAGCGCCCGCAGACGACAACGTGGTCGACGCGGAAGTCAAGGAAGTCAAAAAGGGCTAAACCCCGGGCAGCCTTGGCTGCTTAAATACCTGCCGCGCTGAACGCCCCACGGAGTTCATCGCGGCTTTTCTGTTGCTACGGAACACACATTCGTCATGGCCAAAAGAGATTTTTACGAAATTCTGGGCGTTGCCAAAAACGCGTCCGACGAGGAAATTAAAAAGTCCTACCGCAAGCTGGCCATGAAGTTTCACCCGGACCGCAATCAGGGTGAAGCCTCCAAAGACGCCGAAGCAAAATTCAAAGAGGCCAAAGAGGCCTATGAGATGTTGTCGGACCCTCAAAAGCGTGCAGCCTATGACCAGCACGGTCACGCCGGTGTGGACCCCAATATGCGCGGCGGCCCGGGCGCTGAAGGCTTTGGCGGTTTCGCCGAGGCGTTTGGGGATATTTTTGGCGATATGTTCGGCCAGCAGCGTGGTCGCTCGGGCGGCGGACGGCAGGTGTTTCGCGGTGGCGACCTGAGCTATGCCATGGAACTCACTCTCGAAGAAGCGGCCAACGGAAAAGACTCGCAAATCCGCATTCCCACGCATGACAACTGCGAGGTCTGTGCCGGCACCGGCGCCAAACCCGGCACGCAAATCAAACCCTGCGGCACCTGCGGGGGCGCAGGTGCGGTGCAAATGCGCCAGGGCTTTTTCAGCGTTCAACAAACCTGTCCGACCTGCCGCGGTGTGGGCAAGATCATTCCCGATCCCTGCTCGGCCTGTTCGGGCCAGGGCAAGGTCAAGCGCCAGAAAACCCTGGAAGTCAAAATTCCAGCCGGTATTGACGCGGGCATGCGCATTCGCAGCGCAGGCAACGGCGAGCCGGGTACCAACGGTGGCCCGCCCGGCGACTTGTACATTGAAATCAGGCTCAAGAAGCACGATATTTTTGAGCGCGATGGCGACGACTTGCATTGCAACGTGCCGATCAGCATCGTGACCGCGGCACTGGGCGGCGAAATCGACGTTCCTACGCTGGCGGGTAAAGCGGCGATTGATCTCCCGGAGGGCACGCAAACCGGCAAGCAATTCCGTCTGCGCGGCAAAGGCATCAAAGGCGTTCGCTCCAGCTACCCCGGCGACCTGTATTGCCACATCACGGTGGAGACGCCTGTCAAGCTCAACGAAGCACAGCGCAAGCTCTTGCGCGAGCTCGACGACTCGTTCAAAAAGGGCGGCAGCAAACATTCGCCCTCGGGCGACAGTTGGAAAGACAAGCTCAAGGGATTTTTCAGCTAAGCAGCGGGCGGGGTACAGTGCTGGCCATGAACCCGCAAGTGAATGCCCGCTACCTGACCGCTGCCTTTTATTTGTTTGTCGATCTGCCCGACTACGCGCAGCGTCGGGCACGTTTGCTGGACGTGTGCCTGGCGCGCCATGTCAAAGGTCTGATTTTGCTGGCTCGCGAAGGCATCAACAGCACCATTGCGGGCTTGGAAGACGATGTGCGTGCGGTGCTTGCCTATCTTCGAGCAGACCCCGCCTTGGCGAGCCTGACGCACAAAGAGTCCTGGTCCGACAAAGCGCCCTTTCACCGCATGAAGGTACGACTGAAAAAAGAGATCGTGACCATGGGTGTGCCCGGCATCAGCCCCACCAACGGCGCGGGCACCTACGTCAAACCGCAGGATTGGAACGCGCTCATCCGTGCGCCGGACGTGGTGGTGGTGGATACGCGCAATGACTATGAGGTCGACATCGGCACCTTTGCAGGCGCACTCGATCCAGGCATCAAAACCTTTTCAGAGTTGCCCGCATGGACGGCGCAAGCACCCGCCCTGCAAGCGCGCGACGGCAAGAAACCCCGCGTAGCCATGTTTTGCACTGGTGGCATCCGTTGCGAAAAATCTACGGCCCTGCTGCGCGCCCAGGGTTTTGACGAGGTCTACCACCTGGAAGGCGGCATTCTGAAATACCTGGAAACCGTGCCAGCCGAAGAAAGCCTCTGGCAGGGCGAATGCTTTGTGTTCGACGAACGCGTGTCGGTGGGACACGGCCTGCGCCCGGGCGAGCACCAACTCTGCCGCTGCTGCCGCCAACCGCTGCCGGACGGGGCACTGCAGTCCCCCGGGTACGAGCCGGGCGTGAGCTGCCCGCGCTGCGTTGACCTGAGCACGCCAGAACAAAAAGACAGCGCGCGGGAGCGCCAGCGCCAATGGCTGCTGGCCAAGTCGCGGTCGCAAACGCATATTGGGCGGGTAGCGACGGAGCATTCGCCACGCACACACGCTGATGTGGCACTTCCATAAACTCCTCTTCAGCAACTTCTAAACCAATGGCTTTCTTCGATGGCAAAGATCTTTTTTGTAGCGATCGCATTGCTTGCCAGTAGCGCTTGGGCGGACTGGGTCCGCATCGGTGAGACGGACGAGGGCAGCTTTCATGTAGACCCCGCCACCGTGCTTCGCGATGGGTCAGTGCGCCGAGTGTGGGAGCTGATGGACCTGAACCGACGCGATGAAGGCGGCGAAATGTCGCGCCGCACACGGGTTGCCTACGACTGTGCCCAGGGCCGCACCAAGGTGTTGTCGATCAGCACTTATTGGGAGCCCATGGCTGCGGGCCAGCCACTGCTTTCCGTGGCACGGGAAGGTCTGTGGAAAGAAGTACCGCCCGATACTGCCTACGCAACAGCTTTCAAAATGGTCTGCGCGCCTTAGGCTCGGAGCCCTGGCTTCGGACCGCATCTGCATTGCTCTGCCATGACGACCGCTCAAGATCAACCCTCTGTCCCACCCATCCTGTATTCCTTCCGGCGCTGCCCTTATGCCATGCGGGCGCGCTTGGCCCTGGCGGTATCGGGCGAGGCGGTGGAGCACCGCGAAGTAGAACTCAAAAGCAAGCCTGCCGAGATGCTGCGCGCATCCCCCAAAGCCACGGTGCCGGTGTTGGTGCTGACCGATGGTGTGGTGCTGGAGCAAAGCCTGGACATCATGCGCTGGGCCCTGGAGCGACATGACCCGCAAGCCTGGCTGCCTGCGGACACTGCAAGCCGTGCGGACGCTGATGCACTGATTGCTGGCAATGACGGCGACTTCAAGTTCCACCTGGACCGCTACAAATACCCGCACCGCTATGGCTTGCCCGATGGCGTGGAACACCGGGAGCTTGGGCGGGGGTTTTTAGACGATCTGCAAAGCCGCCTCGTACAGCAGCGCTACCTGAGCGGGGCGCACTTTGGGCTGGCTGACGCCGCAATTGCGCCGTTTGTGCGCCAGTTTGCGCACACCGACCACAGCTGGTTCGCAGCACAAAACTGGACCCGGCTCGCGCAGTGGTTACATGACTTTGAATCATCCAGTCTGTTTGCGCGGGTGATGGAAAAACACCCGGTCTGGCCGGGTGTTGGTCAGGGAAAGCGCTAGACGCGCAGTGGCTTAGGCGAGCCGCGCCTTGGCGCTTGCGTATTCGCGCTTGAGCTGGGCCACAAAGTCGCCCGCGCTTTGGATCTTGTCGATCGCGCCAATGCCTTGGCCGCAGCCCCAAATGTCTTTCCAGGCTTTGCTCTTGTCGCCGCCAAAGTTCATTTTGCTGGGGTCGCTCTCGGGCAGGTTGTGCGGGTCCATGCCGGCGTTGACGATGCTGGGCGCCAGGTAGTTGCCGTGCACACCGGTGAACAGGTTGCTGTAGACGATATCGTCCGAGTTGCTGCTCACGATGCACTCTTTGTATTCCTGGGCCGCACGGGCTTCTTCGGTGGCAATGAAGGCGGAGCCGATATAGGCAAAGTCCGCACCCATGGCCTGCGCGGCCAGTACCGCGCCGCCAGAGGCGATGGAGCCGCTCAGGGCCAAGGGGCCGTCAAACCATTGGCGGATTTCTTGAATCAGGGCAAACGGGCTCTTCTCGCCCGCGTGGCCACCGGCACCTGCTGCCACCGCAATCAGGCCATCAGCGCCCTTCTCTATGGCTTTGTGGGCGTGCTTGTTGTTGATCACGTCGTGCAGCACCACGCCACCATAGGAATGGGCGGCTTCGTTGATTTCTTCGCGTGCGCCCAGGCTGGTGATGATGATCGGCACCTTGTACTTCACGCACATGGCCATGTCGTGCTCAAGGCGGTCATTGCTCTTGTGCACGATTTGGTTGATGGCAAAGGGGGCCGCCGGTTTGTCGGGATGCGCTTTGTTGTAGGCGGCCAAGGTTTCGGTGATTTCAATCAGCCACTCTTCGAGCTGTTCGGCAGGCCGGGCGTTGAGCGCGGGCATAGAACCCACCACGCCCGCGATGCACTGGGCAATCACGAGTTTGGGCGTGCTGATGATGAACAGGGGCGAGCCAATGACCGGAAAGGGCAAGTGCGCGAGGGCTGCGGGAAGTTTGGACATAAGAAATTACGAGTGAAGTAAAAATTAAAACGCGTCCAGCGCCAGCGCGGTCACGCTGTCGGCACCGTCGACGATGCTGTCGCGCAGGCCCTGCGCCTTGGTCAGTATATGGTCGGCATAAAAACGCGCTGTCACCAATTTGGCTTGCATAAATGCGGCATCTTTCCCCTCGGCCAGCTCCTGCTGCGCTACCAGCAAAGCACGGCCCATTTGCCAGCCGGCCATCACGTTACCGGCAAGCATGAGGTAGGGCACGCTGCCTGAGAACACGGCGTTGGGGCTGGCCTTGGTATTGCCGGCCACGAAGTCAATCACAGCGACCAATGCAGCGCGCGCAGCATCCAAACGGTTCGCCACGGCGATGGCATCGGGGGTGCCGCTGGCGCGCAGGTCCGCCACAGTCACCGCTATTTGCGCGGCAATGCCTTTGGCCGCCTGGCCGCCGTCGCGCGAGGTCTTGCGCCCCACCAGGTCGTTGGCCTGGATGGCGGTCGTGCCTTCGTAAATGGTCAAAATTTTGGCGTCGCGGTAGTACTGGGCCACACCGGTTTCTTCGATAAAGCCCATGCCGCCATGCACCTGTAC
>CAIWRE010000062.1 GCA_903914985.1 uncultured beta proteobacterium
CGGCTGGCCACGGCGGCCACTTCGGTGTGTTCGCGCGACAAGACCAAAAACTGCGCCATGTCTTTCATGATGTCCTCACGCGAGAGCAAGAATTCAAGCTCCCCCAGGCGGTCGGTGTAGCGGGCGAGTTGTTGGCGCAAAAAGGGTTTCATCGTCGGGCTTGCAAAAGGGGTTGCGGGGCGCCACAGGGGCAGAGGGCCGTCACACACCATGCGTGGGGCCGGGCAGCGCGGTGCCGCCAAACAAGCAGCGTCGCTAACGCTCTTTGCGCAAGAAAAAGTGTTCGATCGCGTGGCTGGCGTGCTGGCGGCCGACGGGGTCTGCGCCATGCAGTTCGGCAAACGCACCGTGCAGCATTTTTTGCGTGAGACCTTTGGAGAGCGCCTCCAGCACCGCGTCCACATCCTCGCCTTTGGCCAGGGCTTTGCGGGCCCGGGCCAGCTCGGCGGCACGCCATGCGTCGGCCTGGGCGTTGAGCTGCTGAATCAAGGGAACGTTGTTGCGCTGGTCGATCCAGTGCATAAAGCTCTGCACCCCGGCGTCCACAATCGCCTCGGCCTGGGCCACCGCCGCCTGGCGGTTGGCCTGGGCGGTTTGCACCACACCGGCCAGGTCGTCCACGGTGTAAAGGTACACATCGCTCAGGCGTTTGACTTCGGGCTCAATGTCGCGCGGCACCGCCAGGTCCACCATGAAGATGGGGCGGCGTTTGCGTTTCTTGAGCGCACGCTCTACTGCGCCCAAGCCGATGATGGGCAGGGTGCTGGCGGTGCAGCTGATGACCGCGTCAAACTCGTGCAGGCGCTCGGGCAGCTCGGCCAGGTGCATCACGTCTGCGCCAAACCGGCCGGCCAATTTTTCGCCGCGCTCGAGCGTGCGGTTGGCAATCGTCATGGACTTGGGGTTTTTGGCGGCAAAGTGGGTGGCGCACAGGTCGATCATCTCGCCCGCGCCCACAAAAAGCACCTTGGTTTGGCCCAAATCCTCAAAAAGCTGGCCTGCCAGCCGCACGGCCGCTGCCGCCATGCTGATGGAGTGCGCGCCAATTTCGGTGGAGGTGCGCACCTCTTTGGCCACTGCAAACGAGCGCTGAAACAGCTGCGACAGCGTGCTGCCCAGGGCGCCCGCGTCATCGGCTGCGCGCACTGCGTCTTTGAGCTGACCCAGAATTTGCGGCTCGCCCAGCACCATGGAATCCAGCCCGCTGGCCACCCGAAAGGCGTGGCGTGCGGCCTGGTCGTCAGTCAGGCTGTAGGTGTGCGACCGCAGCGACTGCACCGACACCCCGCCGGACTGTGCCAGCCAGGCCAGCGTGTGTTCCAGGTGCGAGGCGTCCCCGGCGCAGTAAATTTCGGTGCGGTTGCAGGTGGAAACAATGGCCGCCTCAGGGGCCTGGGGCAGGCTTTGACGCAGGCCCTGCAGGTGCGGCTCGATCTTGTCGATGGCAAACGCAAACCGGCCCCGCAGGTCCAGCGGTGCGGTGGTGTGGTTGATGCCAAGTGCCCAGACTGCCATATATACGCCGGATTATAAAATTGTTGCTCCTTCCAAGCATTTGAAAAGCATTCATGGGCCCGCTCGACCTGATCAACCACCTGCTCAACTTTGCGGCGCCCGCCGTGTTTGTGGGTGTTTTCGTCGCATTGCTGGCTCCCTGGGTGCTGGGGCGGGACCGCGGCAATACCAGCACCGTCGTGCGCGCGGCGGTCAATTCGGGCGTCGGCGTCGTGGTGCTGGCGGCAGGGCTCTGGTTTTTTGGCAATGACGGCAAGATGGCCAGCTATCTGGCGCTGGTCGTGGCCAGCGCGGCCAGCCAGTTCTGGCTGATGCAGGGGTATCGGTGAGCGCTCCATCATGGGGCAGCGCCACCATCGTGGCTGCGGGCTCAGAGCACCTGCCCGCTTTGCAAGCCCTCATTTTTGACCATGGCGCCAATGTCTGGAACTACCTGCCCGAGGACGGCATCCGCGCCCACATCGACGACATCGCCCAAGGACGTGCCCATGGCGTGCTGGCGCTGCAAGACGGTCAGATCCTGGGCGCTGTCACTTTTGGCCTGAGCACAGACTTTGACCGCTACCTGCCTGCGCCCTTGCGCGGCACACCCCAAGGCTATGTGAGCGAAGCCGTGGTGCGGCGCGACCAGGCCGGGCGGGGTTTGGGCACGCAGTTGTTAAAGGAAGCGCTGGCGTCTCTTGCCACCATGGGCGCGCAAATGGTGTTCATCGACCGCCATGAAGAAAACCTCGCCTCGGCCGGCATGATGCGCCGCGCGGGGTTTGTGGAAGTGGAAACCTACCCCGACCCCCGCCGCCACCCCCATGGCTCGGGGCGCACCACGGTGTGCTGCTTCAAGCCAGCGGGCTAAAGACGTCCACCCGGTCGGTAATCACACCGTCGGTGCCCAAATCCAGCAGGCGCTGGACCTCCGCGGCGTCGTTCACCGTGTAGCTCAAGAGGCGAAAACCTGCCGCTTTGGCTGCAGCCACGGTCTCTTCGTTCCAAAGTACGTGGTTGCAGACAATCGCTTGGCAACCCAGCCGGGTGGCGTGGCCCAGCCACTCGGTCCACGGTTGGTCTTCCAGGTCATGAATCAGAAGGCCGCGCGGCATTTCGGGCTGTGCCGCCAGGGCGCCTTCGAGGGCGGGGATGTCAAACGAGGTCAGCAGCGGCGGCACCGCCACGCCCTTCCAGAGGCGTGCCGCGTGCTGCGCCACCATTTCGCCCGTATGGCGCTCGGTGCCGGTGGTGGGCTTGATTTCGATGTTCAGGAAACAGTCCTGGGCAATGCAAAAGCCGGCAATGGCGTCCAAGGTGGGCAGTCGCTCCTGCGCATAGGCGGGGCTGTGCCAGCTTCCGGCGTCCAGCTGCGACAGCGATTGCCAGGGGTGGTGGCCCGCCACGGCGTCCACACCCAGTGCGTCGGTGGCGCCCTGAACAGTGCGGGTCAGTGTGTCGTCGTGCAAGAGAAAGGGCACACCGTCACTGCTGAGTTTGACGTCGCACTCAAACATGCGGTAGCCGTGGGACGCACCCCGCTGGAACGCCGCCAGGGTGTTTTCAGGCGCAAGGGTCCCTGCGCCGCGGTGGGCAATCCAGCGCGGGTAGGGCCAGGGAGCCGGGGCAGAGGTGGGGGAGGGGGAGGGGGAGCTCATGCGCATGAATTTAACCGCAAGCTTCCTTGCGACCACGGGCGAGCGCCGCAGCGGCCTTCTCCCTAGCCCCAGACCGAGAATGCTGCACTGCGGTACCATCTCGCAGGCGCCCCACTGGCACCCTTGCCCCGGCTGCGCCGCTATTGAAACGCCTGATGAACGCTCCCACCTCCCTTGCCCACCTTGTGCCCGCGCTGCCCCATGGCCCGTTGGAGAACGAGCGCATCCGTGAGATTCCCTACAACTACACCTCATTTTCCGACCGCGAGATCGTGATTCGCCTGCTGGGCACCAAGGCTTGGGAGACGCTCAACGCGCTGCGCGAAGAACGCCGCACCGGTCGCTCGGCGCGCATGCTGTACGAGGTGTTGGGTGATATCTGGGTGGTACAGCGCAACCCCTATTTGCAAGACGACTTGCTGGACAACCCCAAACGCCGGGGCCAGTTGGTGGATGCGCTCAACCACCGCCTGGGTGAGGTGGAAAAGCGCCGCACGCCCGACGCCGATCCCGTGCGCGACGCCATGGTGGCCGAACTCCTGGTCGCCGCCCGCAGTGCGGTGGATGCCTTTAATACCGAATTTCAGGTGGTGGCAGCCTTGCGCAAGAAGGCGCAGAAGGCTCTGAACAAGCTCACCGCCCGCGACAACGTGAAATTTGACGGCCTCTCGCGCGTCAGCCACGTGACCGACGCCACCGACTGGCGGGTGGAATACCCGTTTGTGGTGCTCACGCCCGACTCGGAGGCTGAAATGGCCGGTCTGGTGAAGGGCTGCATCGACCTGGGCTTGACCATCATTGCCCGGGGCGGCGGCACCGGCTACACCGGCGGCGCGATTCCGCTGGCCTGGAAGAGTGCGGTGATCAACACCGAAAAGCTCGAGTCCATGACCGAGGTGGAGATGAAGCGCCTGC
>CAIWRE010000063.1 GCA_903914985.1 uncultured beta proteobacterium
AAGCTGGTCACAGAAAACGAGTCGGTGTACATCCCCGTCGGTGTCACGCACTCACTGGAAAACCCCGGCAAAGTGCCACTGCACCTGATCGAAGTGCAGTCGGGCTCCTACCTGGGTGAAGACGACATCGTGCGCTTTGAGGATTTGTACGGCAGGGTGTGATGGGGGATTCCAGAGTAGTGGCTGTCTAGGTGGGCACTTGAGGCACTGACATTCACCGAGAAATAAATATAGATATTTACAATAGATTACGATCTGTAGTATCCTATATGTATGCCGAAAACAGCGCGTGCCCTACTACAGCTCCCGCCCTCCACCACTGCCGCACTTGAACGCTTGGGCGCGGACTTAGCGGTTGCGCGATTGCGGCGCAAGGAGTCACTAAGAACCTGGGCGGGTCGAATGGGCGTTTCGGTGCCTACCTTGCAGCGGCTTGAGGCCGGCGATCCGTCGGTTGCAATTGGCATTGTGGCCACCGCGCTGTGGCTTATCCAACGGGATGGTGCGTTGTGCAATTTGGCGGCACCTGAGCATGACCAAGGCGCAACAGACATCCAGGTGCGCGAAGCTGTTGCGCTTGGGCGGGCACGCGCCCTGGCATCGGCGCAAGCCCGTTCAACTAGCAAGACGGGCTAAGGCTTGGTATGCGGCTGGACGACTTGCACCTTTGGTATCTAGGAAATCCTGACTTCCCCATGTATGTGGGGGCAATGCGCCTGGTGGCCGCTGGCAAGGGCGTCGCTTTGCGATACGGCCAAGGCTGGTTAGACCACGGGTTTGCCTTGAGCGAAGACTTGCCTCTGATCGGCAACGAATTTTTACCCCCGGGTCGGTATTCTTCAGATGTACAACGCGCCGTTGGAGCGGTGGACGACGCGAGGCCAGACCGGTGGGGTGAGAAGGTTATTCGTTTTGTGGACCGACCCCAGCGTTTATCTTTGATGGAGTATTTGTATTTTGCCGGGGATGACCGGTTTGGGGCGTTGGGGGTTTCGACATCAGCGAGCGAATACCGAGCACATGAGGCAGGGCCCTTGCCCCGACTGGAAGATGCGCAGCGATTGAGTGAAGTCGCGGCCAAGATTGAGGCGTCGGAGCCTTTGACCGCGCTGGAAGCCAAAATCATTGCCGGTGGCGGCAGCCCGATGGGTGGGGCCAAGCCCAAGGCCCTGATCAATATTGGTGGCGAGCAATGGGTGATCAAATTTTTTAACAATGAACCTGTCGACGCTCCTCTTGTCGAACATGCGACGATGACTCTGGCAGCGTACGCTGGAATAAGAGTGGCGCAGACCCAAGTGATTGACTTGGTCGGTTTGCATGCCTTAGCGGTACGGCGGTTTGACCGCGAAGGCGGTCAACGGGTACACAGCATTTCAGCAGGAACGGCGATTCGCGCGGCCACGGCTTCCGGGCAGGAACCGGTGATGGGTTACCCCGAGCTGGCGCGTATTTTGCGCAGGGTGGGCGTGGCGCAAGACAACGTGAACCAGCGCGATGCCCGAGAACTGTTCAGGCGTATGGTCTTTAACATTCTGATGGACAACACAGACGACCACGAGAAAAATCATTCATTGTTGGCTGTCAGTCCGTTCGAAAATGGCCGCTACCAATTAGCACCTGCCTATGATGTGTTGCCCACAAATTCGGGACAAGGGTACCAAGAGTTTGTTTGCGGCGCACAAGGGGCTGACTCCACGCTGGAAAATGCGATGTCAGAGTGCCAGGCTTTCGGGCTTGAGGCCTCAGACGCCGCTGCTGAAGTGGCTCGGGTGATTGAGGTCGTCGACCAGTGGCAGACGCACTTTGCGCGCATCGGTGTTTTACCGCGGGATATCGAAAATTTGGCCCATCGAATTGACGGTGACTACCTACTTGTTCAGCGCATGGGTTTTGATCCCGCTGGATTTCAAGGCCTACCTAAGAAACGAAGCCGGAAAAGCCCATTCTTCAAGGCTTAGCAGTATCGGCGCCAGTGCTAACTCTCCCTACGCCGAATTACGTATCCAAGACTACCCCGCATTACGAAGCTGTAATGTGCCTGTCACAGTGCATTCAGCTGAGAGACCTATAACCGGCGTATATTCGTTGCAAGTCCAAACACAGCTGTTTGGAATGCGTTAGACGTATTTGTGTGCAACTCTTTTTGACATTGAATGCCATCCAAAATTCTCATCACCGGCGGCGCTGGGTACATCGGAAGCCACACCGCGGTGGAGCTGATGAACAGCGGTCAAGAG
>CAIWRE010000064.1 GCA_903914985.1 uncultured beta proteobacterium
CGGCACACACCAAAGCAAAGCTCTGAGCGACGAAGAAGAAGCCCAAGGCATGGTGCTGACCTGCTGCGCCGTACCACAGAGCGATGTGGTACTCGAGTCGCGCCAAGTCACCGAGGCGGGGGCCTTTGCCATTCGCAAAATGCCGGTGCGGGTGAACAACCTGGCCAAAGTGTCGGACGACGTGATGGTGCTGAAGCTGCAACTGCCCGCCAACGATGCGTTTCAGTACCACGCGGGCCAGTATGTGGAGTTTTTGCTGCGCGACGGCAGCCGCCGCAGCTACTCCATGGCCAATGCGCCGCACCTGCTGGCTAAAGAGAGCCCTCAAATTGAGCTGCATATTCGGCACATGCCGGGCGGCAAATTTACCGACCACGTGTTTGGCACCATGAAAGAAAAAGAAATTCAGCGCATTGAGGGGCCTTACGGCAGCTTCTTTTTGCGCGACTCCGAAAAACCCATGGTGCTGCTGGCCTCGGGCACGGGCTTTGCCCCAATAAAGGCCTTGATAGAGCACATGCAGTTTCAAAACAGCACGCGCCCCGCCACCTTGTATTGGGGTGGCCGCCGCCCAGCCGACTTGTACATGGCCGACTGGATCGCCCAAAAGCTGCAAGAAATACCGCAGCTGAAGTACGTGCCCGTGGTGTCCAACGCCCTGCCTGAAGACCACTGGACGGGCCGCACCGGCTTTGTGCACCAAGCGGTGCTGCAAGATCTGCCCGAACTGTCGCAGCATCAGGTGTACGCCTGCGGCGCACCGATTGTGGTGGAGTCGGCCCAGCGCGACTACTTGGCCGCTGGCTTGCCAGCTGATGAGTTTTTTGCGGACTCATTCACATCTGAAGCCGACAAGGCCAAAGCCTGATCTCATCAGCCTTGCAAGCGCCAGGGCTCAGCGAATCACAGCGATTTGGTCGCGCTTGCCGGCCTTGTAGGTGTAGAGGGTCAGGGCGCCGTTCTTGATGTCGCCTTTGCCGTCAAAGGCGATGGTGCCAGTCACGCCTTTGTAGCCGCTGGTTTTGGCCAGCTCAGGCAAGTACTTGGCAGGATCAGACGACTTGGCACGCACCATCGCATCGACCAGCACGTTCACAGCGTCGTACACATAGGGCGCATACAGCTTCACGTCATGGTTGAAGCGTTTTTTGTACTTCACGCCGAAGTCCTCCATGCCTTTTTTCTGCTGACCTTCCACACCACCGGCTTCAGCGCACACCACCTGGCCGTCGACCATGGCATCACCAGCCAATTTGGCCAGCTCGCCTGTGCAAATGCCATCACCGCCCATGAATTTGGCGTTAATGCCCAGCGACTTCATCTGTCGCATCATGGGGCCGGCCACGGCGTCCATACCCCCGAAGAAAACGACGTCAGGCTTCTTGGCCTTTAGGGTGGTCAGGATGGCCATGAAGTCGGAGGCTTTGTCATTGGTGAACTCATGACCGACCAGCTTGCCGCCAGCGGCCTTGACGGCTTTTTCGAATTCTTCAGCCACGCCCTGACCATAAGCAGTGCGGTCGTCGATCACGGCAATCGCTTGGCTCTTGAGGTCTTTGACAGCATAACGGCCCAGCGTGCCGCCTAGGTGCACGTCGTCAGCCACCACGCGGAAGGTGGTCTTGTAGCCATTACGTGTGAACTTGGGGTTGGTGGCCGAAGGAGAAATCTGGGGGATGCCTGCATCGCTGTAGATCTTGGAAGCAGGGATCGATGTGCCCGAATTCAGGTGACCCACCACGCCGTTGACTTTGGAGTCCACCAGCTTCTGGGCAGCAGCAGTGCCTTGCTTGGGATCGCCTGCATCGTCTTCGGCCAGCAACTCGAACTTCACGGATTTGCCACCGATCTTGATGCCTTTGGTGTTGAGTTCTTCAACGGCCAAGATGGCTGCGTTTTCGTTGTCCTTGCCCAAGTGGGCGATGGCGCCACTGACCGGGCCGACATGACCGATCTTGACGACTTCCTGGGCCATCAATTGGGCGGCGCAAAGGGCCAATGCAGCGACTGCAACATGTTTCATGACGATTTTCATCATGGGATCTCCTTTTTGGTTAATAGGTAAACCTCCTGAGTGGCCAAAGCCAGCTTCAGTGCCTGGGCAAGGCGCTCGCCCGAAATGTCTTGTTGGATCATTCTCCCAGATAAGCGGCACGGACTTTGGGGTCTTCCAGCATGTCCCGGCCTGCGCCGGTCATGGTGATCAGTCCCGAGTCCATCACGTAACCCCGGTCAGCAATCGCCAATGCACGGCTGGCATTTTGCTCGACCAGGAGCACCGTCATGCCCTGGGCATTTACCTCTTTCAGCACTTGGAAAATCTTGTCCACCATGATGGGCGACAGTCCCATGGACGGCTCGTCGAGAAGCAAGACCTTGGGGCGCGACATAAGGGCACGTGCCATGGCCAGCATCTGTTGCTCGCCACCCGACAAGGTGCCCGCCAACTGGTCCTTGCGTTCGCGCAGGCGCGGAAACAGGTCAAGCATCTTTTCCATGTCATCGGCCACGGCTGAAGCGTCCGAACGGATGTAAGCGCCCATTTGCAGGTTTTCGATGATGGTCATGCGGGTGAACACACCACGCCCTTCGGGCACCATGGCCAAGCCTTGCTTGACCAGGTCCCAGGGGCCTTGACCCAGGATGCTCTGGCCCAGGTAATCAATGTCACCGGCCAGCATGGCCTGGGTGCCCGTGATGGCTTTCATGGTGGTGGTTTTGCCCGCACCGTTGGAGCCAATCAAGGACACCAGCTCGCCTTTGCGAACCTCCAAGTCCACGCCTTTGACAGCCTGGATACCACCGTATGCCACTTTCAGGCCTTTGACTTTCAAAAGCGACTGTGCCATGTCAGTGTCCCCCGGCGCCCAAATAGGCTTCAATCACTTTTTCGTTCTTCTGCACATCGACGGGCGTGCCCTCGGCGATCTGCTTGCCGTAGTCCAACACAGTGACCCGATCGCACAGGCCCATGACCAACTTCACATCGTGCTCGATCAGCAATATGGTGCAGTTGTCCTGGCGGATACGGTCGATCAGCTCGCGCAACTGCACTTTCTCTGTGGCGTTCATGCCCGCAGCTGGTTCGTCCAGCGCAATGAGCTGCGGATCGGTGGCCAACGCACGCGCAATTTCCAGACGACGCTGGTCGCCATACGACAGGGTGCGGGCGCGGTAGTCGGCGTATTTGCCAATGCCCACGTAATCGAGCAGCTCTTGGGCGCGCGCCGCGATGGCCGCCTCTTCGGCCTTGAAGCCTGGCGTGCGGAAAATCGCGCCCAGCAATCCCGAGTGGGTGCGCAGGTGGCGGCCGACCATGACGTTTTCAAGTGCCGTCATTTCGTTGAACAAGCGGATGTTCTGGAAGGTGCGCGCAATCCCGGCCTTGGCCACTTCGTGCACAGCGGTGGGTTGGTAAGGCTTGCCCGCCAGCTCGAAAGTCCCGCTATCGGTTGTGTACAGGCCGGTGATCACGTTGAAGAACGTGGTCTTGCCAGCACCGTTGGGGCCAATCAGGCCATAGATCTGGCCACGCTCGATGGTGATGCTCACATCAGTGAGCGCTTGCAGGCCACCGAAACGTTTGGAAATGCCCGCGACTTGGAGTACGGTGTTGGTCATCTACGGCTCCCTTATTGCGCCTTCAGGCTTTTACCGTGCTCGGGCGCAGGCCACAGGCCCCGTGGCCGCAACAGCATGACGATGATCATGGCCAACGCGATCAGCAACTGACGCAGGATGGAAGCGTCTAGACGCCCATCGGTGAGCGCCTGCAAGGGGCCCGCCACGTAGCGCAGTACTTCGGGCAAGGCCGACAGCAGCACCGCGCCCAGAATGACGCCTGGCAAATGGCCCAGCCCGCCGAGCACCACCATGGCGACGATCATGACCGACTCCATCATGCTGAACGATTCGGGCGACACAAAACCCTGGAAGCCCGCAAACATGGCCCCCGAGACCCCGCCAAAGCTGGCGCCCATGCCAAATGCCAGCAGCTTGAGGTTGCGGGTGTTCAGGCCCATGGCCTTGGCAGCGATTTCGTCTTCACGAATCGCCATCCATGCACGACCGATGCGGGAGAACTGCAGGCGGTGTGAAATCAGGATGCTCAGCAGCACCAGGCCCAGAAACAGGTAGTAATACAACGTGACCGAGGCAATCTCCAAACCGCCCAGGGTCAACTTCCTGCTCAGGCTCCAGCCAAAGATCGTGATCGAGTCGATCATATCGATGCCTTTGGGGCCATTGGTGATGTTGACGGGTTGGTCCAGGTTGTTCATGAACACGCGGATGATCTCGCCAAAGCCCAGCGTGACGATGGCCAGATAGTCACCGCGCAGCTTGAGCGTGGGTGCGCCCAACAACATGCCCAACAAACCCGCCAGGGCAGCGCTCAAGGGCACGATGACATACAAAGGCATGTGCAAGCCGCTGGGGAACATGGCTGCAATGGCCGGGAAGGTGTCGATCAGGTGGGGCGAAGCCAGCAAGCCGTAGATGTAGGCACCCACGGCAAAAAAAGCCACATAACCCAGGTCCAGCAGACCGGCATAACCGACCACGATGTTCAGGCCCAGGGCCAGCAAGACGTACAACAACGCCATGTCTGCGATGCGGACCCAGGCGTTGCCCAGGCCTTGCAGTGCAAAAGGCAGCACCAGCAGCAAGGCTCCCAGCAGCACGAATTGGATGTTCTTGTGGAGTTTCATGAGCATCCCTTCAAGCGCGGTCAGCCACACGCTCACCCATCAGGCCTGAGGGGCGCAGGGTCAGCACGATGATGAGTACGATGAATGCAAAAATGTCGGCGTAGTGGCTGCCCAGAACGCCTCCGGTCAGGTCACCGATGTAGCCCGAGCCGATCGACTCGATTAGACCCAGCAAGAGGCCGCCGACCACCGCACCCGGCAGGTTGCCGATGCCACCAAACACGGCGGCCGTGAAGGCCTTGAGGCCAGGAGTGAAGCCCATGGCATGTTGTGCGGTGCCGTAGTTGGAGGCGTACATCACGCCTGCAATCGCCGCCAGGATGGCACCGATGATGAAGGTGGCCGAAATGACCATGTCGGGCTTGACGCCCATGAGCGCCGCCACGCTGGGATTCTCGGCTGTCGCCCGCATGGCGCGACCCAGACGGGTGGCATTGACCAACCACATGAGCACCGCCAGCGAAACGGCGGTGACGACAAGGATCATGATCTGTGTGGGGGTGATGACTGCCTCGCCCAGGTTGATGGGTGTGCTGGTCAGCAGCGTGGGGTAGGCCTTGTAGTTGGGCTTCCAGATGATCATAGCCAAGGTCTGCAACAAGATGCTCATGCCAATCGCCGTGATCAGGGGAGCCAGCTTGGGGCTGTTTCGCAAAGGGCGGTAGGCGATTTTCTCGATCGCGAAGTTCAGCGTCGCAGCCACCACGCATGCAATCAGGGTGGCCAGCAGCAGGATGACCCATCCTGGTGCACCTGGGATGGCTTCTTTCATCCAGCCAATTGCTGTCCAACTGGTCAAAGCACCGACCATGAGCACCTCACCGTGCGCAAAATTGATCAGGTTGATGATGCCGTACACCATGGTGTAGCCCAAGGCCACCAAGGCGTACATGCTGCCTAAGACCAGCCCGTTGATGATCTGCTGAAGCAAGATGTCCATGAAAACAATACTCCATTAGTTGACCTGCTCATGCCGGGTCGCGCAATTGGTGGATGGAGAAGTCCGTGCAACTTTGGGAGTCACTGAGCTTTATCTAGCAAAAAACCCGCCAGGGCGTATGTAGGGCGGATCGAGGGGCGGGATTGTAAAGAATGAAACGAAGCGAACAGTATGGATTGTTCACGTGATTAACCCTTTTCCATACGATTAAGGCGTCTCAATTCTGATAATTTTTCTGCAATTTTGATTTCAAGCCCTCTGGGTACGGGTTTGTAAAAGCTAGGGTCGGCCATGCCATCAGGAAGATAACGCTCACCCGCAGCGAAGCCCCCTGCTTCGTCGTGGGCATACCGATAGCCTTTGCCGTAGTCAAGGTCTTTCATCAATTTCGTTGGCGCATTGCGCAAGTGCATGGGGACTGGGCGGGTGCCGTCTCGTTTGACAAAGGTGCGGGCTTGGTTGAATGCCTTGTAAGCCGCATTTGATTTGGGAGCCATGGCCAGATAAATCACACATTGCGCTAGGGTCAGCTCGCCCTCGGGGCTGCCCAGACGCTCATAGACCTCAGCTGCGTCGAGCGCCAAACGCAAGGCCCGTGGGTCGGCCAGGCCAATGTCTTCGCTGGCCATGCGGATCAGGCGGCGAGCCATGTAGCGGGGGTCAGCCCCTCCATCGAGCATGCGCACAAACCAGTACAGCGCCGCATCGGGGTCCGAGCCGCGTACGGACTTGTGCAGTGCGCTGATGGTGTCGTAAAACTGCTCGCCCCCCTTGTCAAAGCGGCGCATGCGCTCGCCCAGCACTTGCAGCAGCCAGTCGTCATCGACCTCGGTGCGCGCCTGCTGGGCAGCGGCCACCGCCAAGGTTTCTAGGGTGTTGAGCAAACGCCGGGCATCGCCATCGGCATAGGCAACCAACCGCTGTGCGGCGGCTGGGGTGAGCTGAGGCACCGCACCCATGCCTTGGGCCTTGAGGACGATGTGCCCTAGATCTGCCTCGGTTAAAGGCTGCAACACATACACCGCGGCTCTGGAAAGCAGCGCTGAATTGACCTCAAACGAAGGGTTTTCGGTGGTGGCGCCAATAAAGGTGAACAG
>CAIWRE010000065.1 GCA_903914985.1 uncultured beta proteobacterium
CCCAAGACGCCCAATGTGGCGCCATGGATGTCAGCACCAGCAAACAGGTCGTAACTCCATTTGTTCCACCGCCCGGCCCGCAGGTAATGCTCACTTTCGGTGATACGACGTGCGGTCGCCATGAGCAAGGCAAAGCCAAAATCAGCGGTGGTTTCAGTCAAAACATCAGGCGCATTAGTGCCCAACACCCCGGCACGTGTCATCGCGTCCAAATCAAAGTTGTTGTAGCCCACCGTCATATTGGCACATAGCTTGAGCTCGGGGCACTGGGCCAGCAGCTCCGCGTCGATACGCTCGACACCGGTGGTAAAGGCGCCGACCTTGCCTTGCAGACGGCGAATCAGCTCGGCACGGTCCCACAGGGTGTCGTCGGGGTTGGATTCCACCGTGAAGTGGGTCGACAGGCGCTCAATGACCTCGGGAAATATGGCCCGGGTCACCAAAATGGAAGGTTTTGCAATGGAAGTCATAGCGCGCTTGCGGTAAGTGGGTTTAGTCCAACCAGGTGGTGAAGTCTTGCACAGGCACACGCGGCGTATGGAAACCATTCACCGTCGCCGTCTCGTCGGCATAACCCAGGGCCAGGCCGCACACCAACATTTCATCGGGACCTGCGCCAATGTGGGGGAGGATGATGTTGGCAAATCCGTTCCATGCCGCTTGCGGGCAGGTCGCCAAGCCGTGGCCGCGCGCGGCCACCATGATGCTTTGAATGAACATGCCGTAATCCAGCATGGAGCCGCGCCCCAAAACACGGTCGATGGTGAACATCAGCCCCACGGGCGCGTCGAAAAACCGGTAGTTGCGTTGATGCTGCGCGTGCATCTGGTCTTTGTCTCCCTTGCCAATGCCCAGCAAGCCGTACAGGCCCCAGCCGTTTTCGCGGCGGCGGTCAATATAGGGGCTCACCCATTTTTCGGGGTAGTAGTCATAGGCCTCCACATACCGGGCGGCCAGGGACGGGTCGGCGCGCACCGCGTCGTGGGCGGTGCAGACCTTGTCAACCAGGCTGTCGCGGCTCGCGCCCTGTAGCACGTAGACCTTCCAGGGCTGGGTATTGGTGCCCGACGGTGCACGACTGGCAACTTCCAAGAGCTGCGTCACCACCGGTTTCGCCACCGGCTGGGAAGTGAATGCCCGCACGGACATGCGCGAAGTGATTGCGTCGTCCACCGGGTTAGGGGTTGGTAATGTCATAGAAGGGCTTCCAATACAGTAACAAGTGATTCAGGCAGGCTCGTGGGTTTACGGCTCAGCGCATCGACGTAGACATGGACAAAGTGGCCCTGGGCGGCGGCCGTGTGAGCACCCTGGCCAAAAATACCCAACTCATAGCGCACGCTGGACGTGCCACGGTGCGCCACCCGAAGGCCGACGTCCACCGTCTGCGGAAACGACAAGGGCGCGAAATAGTTGCAATGCGTCTCCACCACCAGACCAATGGTGGCGCCACGGGCCACGTCCAACGCACCGTTTTCAATCAGGTAGGCATTCACCGCCGTATCGAACCAGCTGTAATAGACCACGTTATTCACATGCCCGTAGGCATCGTTGTCCATCCAGCGGGTGGTGATGGAGCGCCAGACACGAAAAGCGCTGCGGTCAAGGGGCTGGGGTTTGGTCATGCGGAACAAATAACGGTCAGTAGCCACAAGCCCTGCTTGCGCAGGGCGGGAGCGCGGATTCTGCCATCGCCATGCACCATCTCGGTCGAATGACCGTCTCGGTTGAGACCAAATTGACGGAGAGCGACACCGACCTTCCCTGCGAAAAGCAGCTTAAACCGCATTTTTTCTGAAGAATTTCGCAAAAAAGTGAAAATAAATGTTGCACTGCAACAAAAATGTCTTGAAATCCTGCTTTTGCTCCCTATAATTCCATCCATGCTGCACTGCAACATGAACAAGCAAGGGCTTGGGTTACGGAGCAGATGGTGTTTTTCTTTTAACTTTTGGAGTATTCACATGATGACCGTAGAACAAGTAATGGCTTCCCACAAATCCAACATCGAAACCCTGTTTGGCTTGACCAGCAAGGCCTTCGAAGGCGTGGAAAAAATCGTCGAACTGAACCTGACTGCCTCGAAGGCCGCGCTGTCGGAAGCTTCCAGCCACACCCAAACCCTGATGAGCGTGAAAGACGCCCAGGAGTTGTTGGCTCTGCAATCCGGCCTGCTGCAACCTTTGGCTGAAAAGACTGCTGCTTACAGCCGTCACCTGTACGACATCGCTACCAGCGCCAGCGCCGAATTCACCAAGTCGGTCGAAGCCCAAGCTGCAGATGCACAGCAAAAGATCGCCGCTTTGGTCGAAAGCGCTGCAAAGAACGCACCCGCCGGTTCTGAGTCCGCTGTTGCTGTCCTCAAAGGTGCCGTGTCTGCTGCACACACCGCTTTGGAATCTGTGCAAAAAGCTGTGAAGCAAGCGACCGACGTCGCCGAAGCCAACTTCAATGCCGTCGCTGCTACTGCAACCAACGCTACCAAGCAAGCGACAGCGACCAAAAAGCGCTAAATCTGTGTGCTAACGCAAGAAATTAACCTTGCGTTAACAAACCACGGGATAACCCTGAGATAATCAAGTTTCGCGAATCGAACAGGTTCGCACCCCTTGTCTCCTCGGGTCCTTTCGAAACCTTTAGGTTCAGGGATCCCTTCAAGGCCTCGTTGCAAAACGAGGCCTTTTTTTTCGCTTGTTCAATGCGTTTTCGCTTCAATGGCGGCGCGCAATTGCGGCAAGGCGGCGAGCATGGCCTGGCGCCCTGCTTCGATGGATCGGCGACGGGCGCCAAAGTCAGCACTGGAAATGCCGGTCAGGTTGGGGCGTATCACCAGATCAGCGTCTTTGAGCTCGAAGGTGTTGATACTCTTGCCCATGATGGTGAAGGTTTGCAGCAAGATTTCCAAAGTGCCGCTGGCCGCGCTGGCCTCCGGTGGGCTGGAAATATCCACCGCAATCACCAACTCCGCGCCCATCTTGCGTGCCGCGCGGACCGGCACCGGCGACACCAGGCCGCCGTCCACATATTCCCTACTGCCCACCTTGACAGGTTGAAACACCGCCGGAACCGCGCTGGACGCGCGCACCGCAGTGCCGGTGTCACCGCGCTGGAACAGCACCTCATTGCCACTGTTGAGATCGGTCGCCACAATGCCCAAAGGGATCGTCATGCCTTCAATGGGCTTTTGACCCACTTGCGTATTCACATATTTAGCCAAGGCCTCGCCACGCAAAGCGCCACGGGTAAAGATTTGAAGCGTCCAGTCGGCAATTGTTGCCTCCTCCATGGTCTCGGCGATCTGCTGCAACTGCGGACCGGATTTGCCGCTGGCATACAGCGCCGCCACGACGCTGCCGGCCGAAGTGCCAGACACCAAATGGGGGCGTATGCCCGCCTCCTCCAGCACTTGAATCACGCCCACGTGGGCAAACCCCCGTGCCGCGCCGCCTCCGAGGGCCAATCCAATGCGCGGCGGCACTTTGGCGGCAGGCACCTCCGCTTGTGGCTGGGGCGCGTCCGCCACCGGTGCCCGGGGTGAACTTGCACACCCGGCCAGCATCAGCGCCACGGCCAACAAAACACCCTGCATCGCTCTAATTGTCATGATCAAACCATTCCCACCATGTGCCAAAATGAATTTTTAGTTACCAGGAAAGCACGCATGTCCCGTCCCAGTGTCTGGGCGCCAAAGGTCGCCGCCTTGGTGCAATCCGGCAACAGCCAGGCTGCCTTAGCGCAAATCAAGGTCGCGCCAACGGTGCGCGATCTGCAACAGTTGCGTGATTTGCTGGTCAAGCTCAAGTTGCTTGCAAGCCACCCCAACGTGGACCACGCGACCGCCGACCAAATTGTCGCTCTTTCCGCGCCGCGCCTGCATCGCTCACCCTAGATGCCCGGGTTCAACGGCGGTCAATAGACGTAAAAAAGGCCCTTGCAGGGCCTTTTTGCAGGGAGCCCGCAATTTACATTGCGGCCTTTTTCTTGTGCTTTGCGGCCTTGTGCTTCTTGGCGCTGACCTTATGCGCCTTTTTCTTGCCGTGCTTTTTGACGGTTGTCTCGGCTTTGGGCGTGGCGTCCACGGAAGGCGCAGTCACCGCGGGGGCAGGCGCAATTGGGGCTACTGCAGGTGCAGTTTGCGCACCGGCGAAAGAAGCTGCCAGAGTAACTGCCAACGCAGCGATCAGAGAGTTGAATTTCATTGTTGAAAATTGGTATCAGAGGTTAACAAACGAGTGCTTAAGAATGGTAGCACGCCATTGCTGCGGTGCTGCTCACGGCAGGCTGTCCAATGCATCCAGGTACGTGGCAGACGATGTCAGTTGCTCCCAGTCAAGGGCTGCGAAACGGGGTAACAATGCCCGCCGCCTGGTTTCGCTGCGGGCGTCCATGTCCCAACGGCCCCGCGCCTGCGCTTGCGTCAGACCTTCGATGAGCTCGTCAATCGGAGCGGTGCCGTCCGCTTGCGCCAGCGACTGGTTGCATAAAAGCACCATGTCACAGCCCGCGTTGAGCGCCGCCAGCGCCGCCTCGGTATAAGTCAGTGCCCTGCCCTCCAGCACCCGCGCACCTGCCATGGACAGGTCGTCGCTGAACACCAGGCCTTCAAAGCCCAGTTGGCCGCGCAAAATATCCTGCAGCCAAGTCCTGGAAAAACCCGCCGGCCGGCTGTCCACTTTGGGGTAAATCACATGGGCTGGCATAACGCTGGACAGGGTGCCGCCCAACCAGCGGTACGGGGCGGCGTCATCTGCCAGGATGGTTTTGAGACCACGCTGGTCCACAGGCACCGCAAGGTGGGAGTCGGCTTTGACAAAACCATGGCCCGGAAAATGTTTGCCGCAACTGGCCATACCGCTTTGCAGCAAGCCGTGCACCAGACTTTGAGCCAACAGGCTGACCACCCGGGGATCGCGGGCAAAAGCACGGTCGCCGATCACGCCGCTGGCACCATGGTCCAGGTCCAGCACCGGTGTGAAGCTGAAGTCCACACCGCAAGCGCGCAGCTCAGCCCCCAGCACATAGCCACAGGCCCGTGCCGCGCGAATGGCCTCCATGGGGCCCGTGCTGCGTGCTGTGCTGGCGCTGGCCATCCACTTTTCACCCAGCGTCCGCATCGCAGGCAGGTGGGTGAATCCATCCGTTTTGAATCGCTGAACCCGGCCGCCTTCGTGGTCCACACAAATCAGCAGATCAGAACGCAGGCGTTTGATGCTTTTGCACAAGGCCGTGAGTTGGGCGCGGCTTTCCCAGTTGCGCCCAAACAAAATCAAACCACCCACCAGCGGATGACGCAGGCGCTTGCGGTCAACTGCCGTCAGGGCGGTTCCTGCGATATCAATCACCAAAGGCGCCTGGGTTGTCATAGCGGCGAAGTTTCAACAATACAAAAACTCACAGCGTAATCGGTCTCGTCACTCAGGCTCAGTTGCGCGCGCAGCCCTTTGGCCTCGAACCAGGTTTTCAATTCGCCATGCAATACCACGACGGGTGCGCCGCTGGCCTGGTTGGCGATTTCGCACAGACGCCAGGTCATGGGCATACGCATGCCCAGTCCCACCGCCTTGCTGAACGCTTCTTTGGCGCTGAAACGCGTAGCCAGGTAACGCACGCCCCGCTCAGGCCAACGTGCGCCGCGCGCCTTCCAAGTCGCCAATTCGTTGACTGACAAGACTTTGGCGGCAAAGCGCTCGCCATGGCGTTCCAAACTGGACCGAATGCGCCGGATATCGCACACGTCGGTGCCCACGCCGTAAATCATGCTTGCAAGCAACGCATATACGCCTGTACTGCGGCGGCATAGCCCTGCTCCAGCGCATCAGCCATCAGGGCGTGGCCGATCGAGACTTCGCTTAGGCCCGGTACCTGCTGCGCAAAGGCGCGAAGGTTGTGCAGGTTCAGATCGTGTCCGGCGTTCACGCCGAGGCCCACGTCCAGCGCTGCCTGTGCTGCGGCGGCAAAGCGCGCCAACTGCGCTGCCTGCTGTGCCTGGCCCCAGGCGGCGGCGTACGGCTCGGTGTACAGCTCCACCCGGTCGGCGCCAACGTGGCGCGCCGCAGCCATAGAACCGGCTTCAGCGTCCATAAACAGGCTGACACGCAGTCCCCAAGCACGGCACTGGTCGATGAGCGGACGAAGGCGGACTGCGTCCTGCGGAAAGTTCCAGCCATGGTCGCTGGTGAACTGCCCTTCACCATCGGGCACAAACGTCACCTGGTGCACGGGCAGTTTGCGCGCGACGAGATCGCCCACGCAGTCCATCAAATTGTGAAACGGGTTGCCCTCGATGTTGAATTCGCGATCCGGCCAGTCTTGCATCAGCTGAGCCAACTCCACTACATCGCTGGCGCGGATATGGCGCGCGTCAGGGCGCGGATGCACCGTGATACCCGAAGCCCCCGCCTGCAAACACAAGGTGGCGGCGCGCGTGACGCTGGGAATGCCCAGATGACGGGTGTTGCGCACCAATGCGACCTTGTTGAGGTTGACGGACAGTGCTGTGGAATGTGGCTTCATAGCGGCAATGTGGCCCTGTTAAAGAGACTGGATGTCGATCATCATCTGGCGTGTGCGCAGGGTGCGGGTGCCGCAATGGTAGTGCAGCAAGGTACGCAATTGAGGCTTGAGCTCGGTGCTAAATTCTGCACAGGCGCGTAAGGTGGTCGTAAACGGCGCATCCGCAGCCAACGCAGATTGCAACTGCGTCCACTGCGCACCGGTGAGGCTGGCGCGGTCGTCGCTGTGGGCCAGGCGCAACCCTCCCTCAGGCACCAGGACATGCGCCGTGTCCGGGTCGAGTGCGGTCAAGGTCATGGTTTGCTGGTCGAGTTGCGGCAACAAACCCACTTCACGCAGCAGCAGCAACTCATAGCTGCGCAGCGCTGCCTGCAACACTTCGCCGTGCTGACTGGCGATGACTTCCACCACGCGGGCGTAAATATCGAACAGCACAGGATGCGGATCGTCGCGCGCGAGCAGCGTGAGCAAAAGTTCATTTAGGTAATAGCCCGACAGGAGAGCGTCACCCGTGGGCATGACGTGTCCGCCCTGCCACTCGGCGCTCTTGAGGCTGCGGATTTCGGCATCGCCCCCAAAAGCCAGGTGCAGGCGCTGCATGGGCAGCAGAATGGGCCGGAAACTCGAGCTGGGTCTCTTGGCCCCTTTGGCCACCAGCGCAATGCGGCCGTAGTGCCGGGTAAACACCTCCACGATCAGGCTGGACTCGCTCCAGTCGTAGCGATGCAGCACATACGCGGGCTCGTCTGCGATGCGCCGGGTGGCCATTTACTCGTAGCCGAAGGAGCGCACACGGGCCTCGTCGTCGGCCCAACCGGAACGCACCTTGACCCACATTTCGATAAACACCTTGGCGTCCAGCAGCTTCTCCAGTTCGACACGCGTCTCCATGCCGATGCGCTTGATGCGCTCGCCCTTGTCGCCGATCACCATGGCCTTGTGTCCGTCACGCTCCACCACGATGGTGGCGGCAATGCGCAAGAGGCGCTTTTGTTTGCCACGTCCGGGTTCTTCCTCAAACTTGTCGATCACCACGGTGGAGGTGTAGGGCAGCTCGTCGCCGGTCAAGCGAAACAGCTTTTCGCGCACCGTTTCGCTGGCCAGAAATTTTTCGCTGCGGTCGGTGAGCTCGTCCTCGGCATACCACCAGGCTTGCTCTGGCAGGTACTTTTCGCAAATGCCTAGCATGCGCTCGATGTCTTTGGCATTTTTCGCCGACATGGGCACAAACTCGGCAAAGGCGTGCCGCTGCTGCATCTCTTGCAACCAGGGGGCAATATCGGCACGGCGGTTGACCTGGTCCAGCTTGTTAGCCACCAAGAGCGTAGGCACGTTCTTGCTCAGCAATGCCAGCACTTTCGCGTCGGCCTGGTTGAACATGCCGGCTTCCACCACGAACAAAATCAGGTCCACATCGCCCACCGCCCCCATGACGGTTTTGTTGAGCGAGCGGTTGAGCGCGTTGTTGTGCCGCGTCTGAAAACCGGGCGTGTCCACAAACACAAATTGCGTTGCGCCACGGGTATGGATGCCGGTGATGCGGTGGCGCGTGGTTTGGGCCTTGCGCGAAGTGATGCTGATTTTTTGCCCGACCAGGGCATTCATCAGGGTGGATTTGCCGACATTGGGCTTGCCGACAATAGCGACCAAACCGCAGCGCTCGCCTTCCTGCGCCGCCACACCCGTTGCCGCGCGTGGTGTGGTTTTCAGCAAGCCTTCCAGCATGCTGTCGAGGTCTGCACCATCGTCGATGCGGGGAACCACGGCCGTGGCCGGGAGGGCGGATGCCTGAGGTTTGGGTGTTGTTTTTTTATTTGGCATGGTCGACCTTGGTATGAATGGTGTGCAGCATGGCTGCGGCAGCGGCTTGCTCTGCAGCACGGCGCGAGCCGCCGATGCCTCGCTCGGACAAGTGCAACTCCGCGATTTCGCAGGCCACATCAAAACTCTGTTGGTGGGCAGCGCCCATGACAGCGACCACACGGTATTCCGGCAGTTTGTATTTGCGTCCTTGCAGCCACTCCTGCAACTCGGTCTTCGCGTCTTTGCCGATGGCGTCCATTTGCGGATTGACATCCACGGCCTCAAACAAGCGTTGAACCAAGGCTTGCGCCTTGTCGTAGCCCGCATCAAGGTACACCGCTCCAATGATGGCTTCGAGCGCGTCTGCGAGGATCGAGGGTCGCTTGGGGCCGCCTGAGCGCATCTCGCCCTCCCCTAGCTTGAGTAGCGGTGGCAAGCCCAAATCGACCGCCAGTTTGTGCAAAGTGTCTTGTCGCACCAGGTTGGCACGCACGCGCGACAAATCGCCCTCCGGTAACTCGCTTAAACGCAGGTAGAGCAAGTCGGAAACCGCCAGATTGAGGACTGAATCACCGAGAAACTCCAGTCGCTCGTAGTGGTCCACCGAAAAGCTGCGGTGCGTCAACGCCCGCGTCAGCAAGGCCGGGTTGTGGAATTCGTGCTGCAGCTTGAGCTGCAGCTGTTGCATGTCGTGGTTCAAACCGGTTTAGTGAAAGGACCCTATGCGCTTGAGGCTGCCAAAGTTCATCCACACAAAAAATGCTTTACCCACAATGTTGCGTTCCGGCACAAAGCCCCAGTAACGCGAATCGAGCGAGTTGTCGCGGTTGTCGCCCATCATGAAATAGCTTCCCTCGGGGACTTTACAAGTCACACCTTCGACCGTGTAGTTGCAGGCATCTGAGCCCGGAAAACGGTCGAATCCAGGCACAAAAGCGGGGCGATCGTCGTCATTGAGCAAGCGGTGCGGCTGGTCTCCTAATTTTTCCTCAAATTGCTTGAAGTAGCGCATCGCATCTTCATCAAAAAACTCCGGCACCGCGTGGGTCTCTATCACCTGTCCGTTGATGGTCAGGCGTTTGTTCAGATAAGCCACCGTGTCGCCCGGCAGCGCGACCACACGTTTGATGTAGTCCAGGCTGGGTTTGGGAGGGTAGCGAAACACCATCACATCGCCACGTTGCGGTTTATTGCCGTCCGTGATTTTGGTATTGAGTACCGGCACGCGCAGTCCGTAATGGAATTTGTTGACCAAAATCAAATCGCCCACCAACAGCGTTGGGATCATCGAGCCCGAGGGAATTTTGAAAGGCTCGACGATAAAAGAGCGCAAGAAAAACACGGAAATGATCACCGGGAAAAGACCCGCCGTCCAATCCAGCCACCAGGGTTGGGCCAGGATGTTGGCTTTGGCCTGCGCCACGCTGCTGTCGACTTGTGTGATGCCTTGCTTTGCCAGGCCGGCCCTGCGCTGTGTATCGGCTTGCTCCAGGCGCTCCGCGGCAGCCTCGCGAGCAGGCAAAAAGTAGTACCGTTCCGCCAGCCAATACAGGCCGGTGACCACGCTGGCGACGAACAGGAGCAATGCGAAGTTGCCATCCAGGTAGCCCGTGTACCAGGCCCCTGCATAAGCCACAAAAGCCGCCAAGACCAATGAGGTGAGCGCTTGCATCAGTCTTCCACCTGCAAAATCGCCAAAAATGCCTCTTGCGGCACTTCCACGGAGCCAATTTGTTTCATGCGTTTCTTACCTGCTTTTTGCTTCTCAAGGAGCTTTTTCTTGCGTGAAATATCGCCGCCATAGCACTTGGCAAGCACGTTCTTTCGCAAGGCCTTGATTGTCTCACGCGCAATGATGTTGGCACCGATCGCAGCCTGGATCGCGACGTCGTACATTTGCCGCGAAATGATCTCGCGCATCTTGGCCACCACCGCTCTTCCACGGTACTGCGATTGCGAGCGGTGCAGCATGATGGACAGGGCGTCCACCTTCTCTGAGTTCAGCAAGATATCCACCTTAACGACGTCAGCGGCCCGGTACTCTTTGAATTCATAGTCCATGGAGGCATAGCCCCGGCTGACGCTTTTGAGCTTGTCAAAGAAGTCCAGCACGATTTCAGCCAGCGGCATTTCATAGGTCAGCACGACCTGACGGCCCTTGTAGGCCATGTTCATTTGAATGCCGCGCTTCTGGTTGGCCAGGGTCATCACGACACCCACGTACTCCTGCGGCATATACAGGTGCATGGTGACGATGGGTTCGCGAATCTCAGCTGTCTTGCCGATCTCGGGCATCTTGGATGGGTTTTCCACCATCACCACCGTGCCGTCGTTTTTCATCACTTCGTAGACCACGCTCGGTGCCGTGGTGATCAGGTCCTGATCAAACTCGCGCTCCAGTCGCTCCTGCACAATTTCCATGTGCAGCAGACCCAGAAATCCGCAGCGAAATCCAAATCCCAGCGCCTGCGACACCTCGGGCTCGTAGTGCAGCGATGCATCATTGAGCTTGAGCTTTTCCAACGCGTCGCGCAGCGAGTCGTACTCACTGGCCTCGGTGGGATACAGACCGGCAAACACCTGGGGCTGAATCTCTTTGAAGCCAGGCAGCGCCTCGGTGGCGGTTGCCGATGCACCGGCGGTGCCGTGCTTGATCAGCGTCACAGTGTCACCCACCTTGGCGGCTTGCAGCTCTTTGATACCCGCAATGATGTATCCCACCTCGCCCGCTTGCAAAAATGGGCGGGGTTCATTGGCGGGCGTAAACACACCCAGGTTATCGGCGTTGTAGGTGGCGCCCGAGGCCATCATCTTGATGCGCTCACCCTTGGCCAGACGACCGTCCACCACACGCACCAGCATCACGACGCCCACATAGGCATCGAACCAGCTGTCAATAATCATGGCACGCAAAGGACCATCAGGATTGCCTTTGGGCGCGGGCACCTTGGCCACGATCGCTTCCAGGATTTCCTCAATGCCCACGCCCGTCTTGGCGGAGCAAGGAATGGCGTCTGTTGCGTCAATGCCGATGACGTCTTCAATCTCGCTGCGCGCGTTGTCAAGGTCCGCGTTGGGCAAGTCGATTTTGTTCAGCACGGGCAACACTTCGACACCGAGATCCAGCGCGGTGTAACAGTTTGCCACCGTCTGCGCTTCGACCCCTTGACTGGCATCCACCACCAAAAGCGCGCCTTCGCATGCCGAAAGCGACCGGCTGACCTCGTACGAGAAGTCCACATGTCCGGGCGTATCAATCAGGTTCAGGTTGTAGGTCTGACCATCCAAAGCCTTGTAGTGGAGCGCTGCCGTTTGCGCTTTGATCGTGATGCCACGCTCTTTTTCGATGTCCATCGAGTCCAGGACCTGGGCTTCCATGTCCCGGGCTTCCAGCCCGCCACAGCGCTGGATCAGCCGGTCTGCCAGCGTTGATTTGCCATGGTCAATGTGCGCAATGATGGAAAAATTTCTGATGTGTTGCATCAAGCAAAAGCTCTAAAGTGAAAATTAAAAAAGTAGCGGGCAGAAAAAAGGGCGCGTCTTTGAGTAAACGCGCCCCGAACCAACCATCATTGGCAACTGCGAAAGCTGGAAAGTCATTGTAGGCAAAAAGCGGCTCAAGCGAAGGTTGCTAAGCACAAGGCCCAATCCAAAGATCGCCTCACGAAACAAGTTATTCACAACCAATCCACATCCAATCCACAGCCTGAAGCCCAAAATCAGGTAATTCAGCGCCAGCGGAGCCTTGAATCCCATATTGCGAGATTTGATTCGACGCTTATTACCAATCCACGCGATATTTGCCTTGCATTCTAACGAAACCATGGAAAGAAATACTGGTTTCAAGCGCCGTTTCCAGATCCAATAACCCCGAATTGCCATGGGGCTTTGAACTGCCCCCATGGCAAAGTGCCTTAATTTCCCGGGCGAATCACGGCAAACTGGGTCCAATCGCCACGACGGTACAGCACATTGAGCGACTTTTTCTTATCGTGTTTTGCCAAGACCGCCTCCAATTCACGCACCGAAGCAACCTCCGTATTGCCAACCGCAATGATGACATCGCCCTCGCGCAGACCCGCGCGCGCAGCGCCCTCTGTGGCCGCGTCGATGCGCACCCCGGACTTGATTTGCAGTTCTTTCTTCTTGGCTTCCGGCAGGTCGCTCACGACCAATCCGTAGACTTGCCCGGTCACGCCTTTCGGCTTGATGTCTGGTGCATCGCGTCCCTTGGACGGTGCGGCATCGGCTTCAATCTCAGCGACGGTCACAGCAAGGTCCTTGGTGCTGCCACGCCGGAACACGGTGATCGTCGATTTGGTTCCTGGCTTGATACCACCCACAATCCGGGGCAGGTCGCTGGATTTTTCAACAGCTTTTCCGTCAAACTTCACGATGATGTCGCCCGCTTCGACCCCCGCTTTGTCGGCGGGTGCGCCGGTTTCGACTCCGGTAACCAGTGCTCCCTGTGCCTTGGGCAGACCCATGGACTCAGCCACTTCTTTGCTGACCGGCCCAATTTGAACGCCAATGCGCCCGCGACTGACGCGCCCCTGCGAGCGCAACTGCTCCACCACCCGCACCGCTTCGTCCATCGGAATCGCAAAAGAGATGCCCATAAACCCACCCGAGCGGGAATAAATCTGGCTGTTAATGCCCACGACCTCGCCGCGCATATTGATCAGCGGACCGCCGGAGTTGCCCGGATTGATGGCCACATCCGTCTGAATGAAGGGCAAGAAATCACCGGTGTCGCGCTGCTTCGCGCTCACAATGCCGGCTGTCACGGTGTTCTCTAGACCAAAGGGTGAGCCGATCGCCATCACCCATTCGCCCACACGCAGTCGTCCCACATCACCGACTTTGATAGCAGGCAAGCCGGTCGCTTCAATCTTGACCAAGGCGACGTCACTGCGCTTGTCGGAACCCAAAATTTTGGCCTTGAACTCGCGCTTGTCGGTCAACGTGACCAAGACCTCGTCGGCGCCATCCACCACATGCGCATTGGTCATGATCAGGCCATCCGCCGAAAAAATAAAACCTGATCCGACCCCTTTGGGCTGCTCTTCCTCCGGCCCCGGGCGGTTGGGCCGCGGCGTTTGGCGCGGAACATTGGGCATAGGCAGGCCAAACCGGCGAAAAAACTCCAGCATTTCATCGTCTGGCGAAGCACCGGCAGCACCCCGAGGCGCGACCTTTTCCAGCGTTCGGATATTGACCACCGACGGACCCACCTGGTCCACGAGGTCCGTGAAATCGGGCAATGCACGTACCTGCGCCACCGCACTTTGCGCTGGGGCGAGGACCAAAAACGCAGTGACGCTGGCCATTACGACCGACACGGCGAGTTGGCGAATAGGCAATGACTTCCAGGGTGTCAGCATGGCAATGAACTCCAAGTCAAATATTGAAAACTACGAATCCAGTGGCTTGCGCCAGTGGATGCGTTACTGGACCGCATATGGGGCTGTTTCGGTGAAGTTAAATAGTCGGCCTGAAATGAGTTCCATCGCCATCGCCTCCATCCACTGCATGGCTGCCAGCCACCAAAGCCCGCCGGAACGCCCGCCAAGACGCAGCATTTTTTGCACCGCGCTCGACCCACAGCCACTGACGTGGTTGGGCATCAATAAGTATCGAAATCAATACAAGGGATTGCAGATCTGCACCCCAGAACAATTCACACCCTCGTTTTTCCTGCGCCTGTTGCCACGTCCATCCCCGGCCGTTCCAGGCCAATACGCCGACCGGAGTTTTCCACCAGCGCCAAGCCGCATTGCTGAACAGCACGAGGCATATCAGCGCCAAAGCTTCCAAGGCCAGCGCAGACAGGGTGCCAGACAATGCAAAGAGGACGCAGCCGTAAGCCACTGCCCATCCCACGAGGAACAACAATTGCGTTGTGCTACGACCAACGATGATTTGAGCCGGTGGCGGAAGGTGCATAAAAAAGCCTGATTCAGCCCCGGTGCGCGCATGTCGCGCGAGCTTCAGGCCCGCTTAAATACCAGCGCGCCGTTAGTTCCGCCAAATCCGAAGTTGTTCTTCAAGGCGTATTCGATCGGCAGATCACGCGCAACATTGGCACAATAGTCCAAATCGCAGTCCGGATCCTGGTTGAATATATTGATGGTCGGCGGGCTCTTTTGATGGTGCAATGCCAATACAGTGAACACCGATTCAATGCCACCAGCGCCACCCAGCAGGTGGCCCGTCATAGACTTGGTTGAGTTGACCACGACGTTTCTCGCGTGGTCGCCCAGCGCGGCCTTGATGGCGTTGCTTTCATTGGTATCGCCCAACGGGGTGGACGTACCATGCGCGTTCAGGTAGTTGATCTGATCAGCGTTAATGCCGGCATTGCGCATGGCAGACACCATCGCACGGCGGGGACCATCCAAATTGGGGGCAGTCATGTGGCCTGCATCGGCGCTCATACCAAAACCTGCCAGTTCTGCGTAAATGCGGGCGCCACGCGCTTTGGCGTGCTCGTACTCTTCCAGCACCATGACGCCGCCGCCTTCACCCAATACAAAACCGTCGCGGTCTTTGTCCCAAGGGCGCGAAGCCGTGGCCGGGTCGTCATTGCGGGTGCTCAGAGCGCGCATTGCAGCAAAGCCACCCACGCCCAGCGGGGATACCGTGGCTTCAGATCCACCAGCAACCACCACGTCCGCGTCACCGTATTCGATCAAGCGTCCGGCCTGTCCAATGCAATGCAATCCGGTGGTGCACGCAGTCGCGATAGCGAGATTGGGCCCCTTGAACCCATAGCGAATGGACACGTGGCCCGCCACCATGTTGATGATGGACGCCGGCACGAAAAAGGGAGAAATCCGACGCGGACCGCGCGCAGCATATTCAATATGGGTGTTTTCAATCATTGGCAGTCCGCCAATGCCGGACCCGATGATGCAGGCGATGCGGGTGGCCTCTTCCTCGCCGAGTGCCTCTCCGGTTGGGAGTCCAGAGTCTTCAACGGCCTGGATGGCGGCTGCCATCCCGAAGTGGATGAAGCGGTCCATGGAACGCGCTTCCTTGGCGCTGATGTAGCGCTCCAAATCGAAATTACGCACTTCGCCCGCAATCTTGCAGGCAAAGGCTGAGGTGTCGAATGCACTGATGAGGTCGATGCCAGACTTGCCGGCGAGAAGATTGGCCCAGGCCTGCTCTACCGTATTGCCGACGGGACTGACACAACCTAAACCTGTAACAACGACGCGACGACGGGACATATTCACCTGTATGGAACTTTGCTGCAATGAATCAC
>CAIWRE010000066.1 GCA_903914985.1 uncultured beta proteobacterium
CATGGACACCGTACTTGCGGACTTGACACTGCAGGCTATTGCCCAACACCAGCCGCACTTGTTGCTCTTGTCCGTCCCCTTTCCCGGGGCCATGTACGGCGCCCTGCGCATTGCCCAGACAGTGCGCAAACACCATCCCGCGATCCGCATCGCGCTAGGAGGCGGATACGTCAACACAGAGTTGCGGGAGCTGAGCGACCCACGCATGTTTGACTACGTGGACTTCATCACCCTGGACGCGGGTGAGCGGCCTTTGTTGGCGCTTTTAGAGCACCTGCGAGGTAAACGTTCTCAAAGTCGCTTGGTGCGCACCTTTGTGCGCGACACCGCAACAGGCACGGTCAAATACCAAAATTGGGCCGAGCCCGATGTGCCCTTTGAAGACGTGGGCACGCCCACCTGGGACGGTTTGCCGCTCGGGAGTTACCTCTCGCTCTTAGACATGCTCAACCCCATGCACCGCATGTGGAGCGACGGCCGCTGGAACAAGCTCACCGTGGCCCAGGGTTGTTACTGGAAAAAGTGCAGCTTTTGCGACGTCAGCCTGGACTACATCTCGCGCTACGAGACCGCGTCTGCGGCCACGCTGGTAGACCGCATGGAGGCCATCGTCGCCGAGACGGGGCAAACCGGTTTTCATTTTGTGGACGAAGCCGCGCCGCCCAAGATGCTCAAGGCCTTGGCGCAGGAAATTTTGCGGCGCAAGCTGCAAGTGTCCTGGTGGGGCAACATCCGCTTTGAAAAGAGCTTTACGCCCGAGCTTGCGGAGTTGCTGGCACAAAGCGGCTGTATCGCCATGTCCGGCGGGCTGGAGGTTGCTTCCGACCGCCTGCTGGACTTGATGAAAAAAGGCGTGTCCGTGGCCCAGGTGGCGCGCGTCACGAAAGGTTTTTCAGACGCTGGCATTTTGGTGCACGCCTACCTCATGTATGGCTTTCCGAGCCAAACAGTGCAAGACACGGTGGACGCACTGGAATACGTGCGCCAGCTGTTCGAAGCAGGTTGCATTCAGAGCGGTTTTTTTCACCGCTTTACCTGCACCGTGCATTCACCGGTGGGCAAAGACCCCGACGCCTATGGCATCACCCTGGCAACATTGCCGCCGGTCACTTTTGCGAAGAACGACATTGGCTTCACCGACCCCACGGGCGTCGATCACGACCTGTTAGGCCGGGGATTGAAAAAGGCCATTTACAACTTCATGCACGGCCTGGCGCTGGAAAACGATGTGCGCAGCTGGTTTGATTTGCCAAAAGGCAGCTGCCCCAAACCGACAGTAAGTCGCAAGCGCATTGCGCAGGCGCTGGCGGAGCGCGGGGCTTAAGCCTTCAGGCGCGCCGGGCAGCGCGCCGCCGACGCCACCACCAAACCCCACCCGCCAACAGTGCCAGGACTGCCAGCAAGGCCGGCAGGGCCTCTCGCAGCTTGGGCAGAACATAGTGGTGGACTGCGTAATGCATGGCCGCTTGTTGAAGGTCAAAACCGTCCGGTACGGGCAGCACCTTGTTGCGTTGAGCGTAATCGGCGTAGTCCGCCTGCATGCTTTGGAACCGTTCCGGCATTGCCTTGCTCAGGTCATTCGTTTCCCCGGGATCACGCGCCAGGTCATACAGAGCCCATCTTCCATCGCCCAAGGGCGCAATGTTCTTGACCAGTTTGTAGTTGCCTTTGTACAGGGCTGCGCTGCCCGCAAGTTCGTAACCCACCGGTTCATCAGCGCGATAAATCGCCGGGCTGGTGCCTTTCAGCAAAGGCACCATGCTTCGGCCATCCATGGTGACTGCAGGTGCGCCCTGATAGGTGTCGCCGTGGGCGGGCACCCCGGCCATTTCGAGCAGCGTGGGCATGACATCTTTGACCGTGGTAAACGCGTTGGAGCGTGTTCCATTGAGAATCCCTGTGCCACCCGAAATGATGAGCGGGACCCGCAGGCCTCCCTCGGCCGCAAAGTACTTGTAGCCGTTCCAAGGCGATGCAATCGCGCTGGCCCAGCGCGGTCCATTGGCCGAGAAAGTACCCTTCTCCCCCAGATTGGGCCCCTCTGTGCGGTAGTTGGCACGCACCCAATGTTTGGACGCGGTAATGTTCATCGGGTCGGCGGGGTCAGGCCCGTTGTCTGACAAAAACACAAACACCGTGTTGTCAAATTGGCCGGTCTTTTTGAGGTGCGCAATCAAGCGGCCGATTTGAAAATCAGCGGCCTGCGCCATACCGGCGTACACCTCCATATGTTGAGCGTGCAGACGTCGCTGCTCAGGGTCTAGCCCCTCCCACTCAAGGCTGCGAGGCATGGACGCCAAAGGCGCATCGGCGGGGATCAAGCCTAAGCGAACGGCGTTGTCGTGACGGGCCTTGCGCAGTGCAGACCACCCGGCGTCGTATTTGCCTTTGTACTGATCGACAAATTCCTTGGGCGCCTGCAGCGGGATGTGATTGGCCTGGAAGCCGATATAAGTGAAAAACGGCTTGCTATCGCTTTGTGCGGACAGGTACTCAATCGCCTTGTCGACAAAGAACTTCGAAGAATAGAAATCCTGCGGCACAGTCGCTGGACGATCACCCTCGAACCAATACGCCTTGTCGTACAGCATCATGTAGGTGCGGTTCTCCCAGTTATCCGAGCCGCTGTCGGCCTGAATAAATGAGCGCTCAAAGCCACGGCGCGCAGGCAATTTTTCGGGTGTCTTGCCCAAATGCCATTTGCCGGTGATGTAGGTGTGGTAGCCCTGGTCTTTGAGTTGTGTGGCCAGGGTCACGGCCTGGTCGCTGAGTACCCCCGCGTAACCGGGCTTTCCTTGGTGTTGCGCAGGCATGGATTCAGGCATATTGCCCACGCCCACCCGATGGTGGTCTGCACCTGTGAGCAGCATGGCCCGCGTCGGCGAACAGGTGGCGGCCACATGGAAGTTGGAAAAGGTCACGCCGCGGCGGGCCAAACTATCGATGTGGGGCGTCGAAATTTCGCTGCCCAAGGCGCCAATATCACCAAAGCCCCAATCGTCGGCCACCAGCACGACGATATTGGGCGGTGCTGCCAAGGCCTGCGCACACCATGCCAAAGGCGCCATGGCAGCGCAAAGCGATTTCCACCAGAAAACTGCTGGCTTCGTCGTCATTGCGCCAAACCCCAAGCCTGATATGGGCGCCCAGCTCTAGAATGATTTATTACTCCTACCCGAGGCTCCCATTCATGCACGATCCACTTGTCACTCGCCACGACACCCAAGGCCTTGCCACCCTGACATTGAACCGACCTGACAAACTCAACGCGCTTTCGCCCGACAGTTTTGTCGCACTGCGCACCCACCTCGACGCCATCAGCACCGATGACACCATTGGATGCGTGCTGCTGCAAGGGGCCGGACGATCGTTTTGCGCGGGGCACGACCTGTCCACCATCGGCGCCGACAGCGATGAGAGTTACGCCGCTGAAACGATTGATGCACTGGCGCGACTTCCCCAACCCACGGTGGCCCGGATTCACGGTCACTGCTTCACCGGCGGGTTGGAGCTTGCCCTGGGCTGCGACATCCTCATGGCAGGCGAGTCGGCCAAGTTGGGCGATACCCATGGTCAATGGGGTTTGGTGCCCGTTTGGGGTATGTCGGTGCGCTTGCCTCAGCGGGTAGGCCGCGCGATGGCCAAAGAACTCATGTTTACCAGCCGGCGTATCAGCGCGCGCCAAGCTTTGGCTCTCGGCCTGGTGGATCACTGCTGGCCCGATACTGAGCTGGACGGGGCGATTGCCACGCTCGTGGCCGAAATATTGGCCAACTCGGCAGGCACCAATCGAATTGTGAAGGCGCTTGTCGCAGCGGCGGACGAGCGCACGCACGAGACTGCCCTGAAATTCGAGCGGGAATTGCCTTTTGGACTTCCCGCCGACATGGCGCAGCGCATGCAGCGCGCTCTTTAGCGCACCCATCCCGGGATCGAATGCGCGGTCAGCCAAAGTTAGCCGCCTGCGCCATTCCCCCGAGTCGGGCAGAAATCGCCTGAAACTGCGCGACAGTGTCCGCAATGATTTTTTCCACCGACTCCACACTGTGGATGAGACCCGCCGACTCGCCGGCCAAGGCCGGTGCGGCATTCATATCACCACCAAAATACACCTGCTGAATGCCGTTGAAAGTCTCAGGACCCATCAGCCCGGCTTCGTGGATGGTCTGGGTGTAGTCGGTCTTGAGTGCCCGGATACAGGGGCTGGATTTGGTATTGAGCATCCACGTGCCCGTGGTGGCGGCGTCCACAATGGCTTGCTTGTAATGGCTGTGCACCGGGCTTTCGGCACTGGCCACAAAGCGGGTTCCCATTTGAATCGCTTCCGCGCCCAGCGCAAAGGCTGCGGCCATGCCCCGGCCATCGACAATGCCACCGGCGGCGATCAGCGGCACATCCACCTTCTCGCGAATGGCTTGCAGCAGCACCAGGGTGCTGACCTCTTCAGGGTTCTTGAAACCGCCGCCCTCGCCGCCTTCGACCACCAAGCCGTCCACGCCCGCGTCCACACACTTGAGTGCAGCGTCCAGCGTGGGCACGGCGTGGTAGACCACGATGCCCGCCGCTTTCAAAGGCGCAATGAACTTGGCAGGACTGCCGGCCGATGTGGTCACGAAGCGGATGCCCGATTCACAGACGAAGCGCAGCATGGCGTCGTCTTTCAAAAAGCGGATGGGAAGATTGACGCCAAAGGGCAAACCGCGTTCCACCATGGTGCGGATTTCACGTTGGCAGTTTTCGGTCTCACCCGACGAGGTTTCAATAATGCCCAAGCCCCCGGCACGGGACACTGCGCTGGCCAGTGTGCTGCGGGCAATCCAGCCCATGGGGGCTTGGACGATGGGAAAACGGGCGCCGGTGTGGGCTAGAAATCGGTTCATAGTGTGTGTTGGTTTCAGGCGCGCACGTCCACGTGATTGCCCTTGTCTTTGGAAGGCGCGGGTGCGCGGCTGTTGTTGACCATGGCGACGGTCGAGCTCTGCGGCCGTCGCACCACGTCCTGAGGTTGGTTTTGTTGGCGCAATTCCAGCTTGCGCTGGGTGTCAACCCTTTGCGGCTTGGGTGCTGGGGCGGCGACTGAGCCTCTAACAGCGGAAATGCCCATCAAAGTCTCCAGGTAGTGAGCTTTGAGTGTAGTCATTTGCCCTGTCGTTGACCCTGGCGGTGCGGCAAACGGCACCATGGGGTGTAAACGCGGCGACAATAGAGGGCTATGACGGACCATTACAGCGCACTGGGCGTACCCAGCAGTGCCAGCACTGCCGACATCAAAACCGCGTTCCGGCGATTGGCCGCGCACTACCACCCCGACCGCAATGCCAGCCCGGACGCCCCGGCACGCTTTCGCCTGGTTCAAACGGCCTACGAAGTGCTGTCCGATGACGACAGGCGCCAGGCCTACGACGACAACCGCCGCCGCAATTTACTGGACGACCCGCTGCAAACCGCACGCGACATCTGGGGCAACTACCTGTCCCGGATCACCGAAACCCCTTGAGACGACACTGATGCGAACCTCTGCTTTTTTTGGCCAACTGCGCTCGGCCTATGCCTCTGAAATCGACGATATGACCTTCGACTCCGAGGGCAAGAACGTGCTGAACCAGCGTTTGGCGCAGCGGCGCAAAGAACTCGGCTTCCTGCGCCAGATGATGGAATTGAGCCCGGAGATGGTCTCGGTGGTGTTTCACCAGGGCTTTCGATTCAAGAACCCGGCACTGATTGAACACCTGCTCACCCTCGAATCCGATGAATTTCCCGACTGGGACACCTTGTCTGCCGCTGTGGTGCTGGAGCCCTGGGCGCGTCAATTGGCCGATGAGTTGTGCAAAGAACCCATGGGCGAATGGTTGTTGACCGTCGCCGCCGGACTGGAATACCTGTTTGCCAAACCCGAACGCGCCGCTGCCCACGACGACAGCGACGAAGACGACGCTGACAAGGACGACCACCATGGTGAAGATGACGAAGAAACGGCCGCCCGCGAGCGCGAAGAGGCGGGCCAGGACTGGATGGTGGAACAAGGCTTTGACCGCAAAGAATGACGCCCCAACCACGCTCCGACAGTCTTGCCGCTCAAACTAAGGATTCCCCATGAACCACCTAGCCCTGATCACCAAAACCCAAGCGCTGATTGCCGCAGGCGACATTGTGGGCGCCGAATCTGCGCTGGTCGAACTGGCTGACGCCGAAGGCGACGGCGCTTTGCTGGTGGTGCTCGAACAACTGCCACCCAAAGACATCCTGGCCGTGATGCGCGAATACGACGACTCCAAAGAGTCGGTCATCAACCTGCTGGTCACCCCCGAACAATTCGCGCGGGCTGTGGTGATTGAGAAGCAGTACAAAGACCTGAGCCGCACCCATTTGCGCGGCATGGTGAACTCGGTGATCTTCCGCCCCGACGGCGACCCGGTGGCATTTTTGACTGCGATTGGCGATTTAGAGGGCGGCAGCGAGGCGCTGGCCGACTACTTTGCCGAGCGTTGGAGCCGGGTCGAAGCCTTTGCCCGTACCGGCCACTTCGACACCGTAGAAGACGACGGCGACATGCTGTGCGAAGCCGATTTGTACGCAAACGCCTACGCCAAGCCACGTCTGGACGAAGAAGAAGTGGCCGACCAGGACTGGATGCAAATGGCCTTCACCCTGCGCTACGAGCTGCCAGACCTGTTTATTGAAATGCTGCTGGTGCTGCGCGCCAAGGCACGCGCCCACGACCTGGGCCTGGGCGAAGAGGAAGAGCTGGAAGCCGACGATGGCAAGGTGGAGACCGGTGACACCGACCGCGGCAAGGCCACACCTGCCGCCCGCGACGGCCTGGATGCCGACGAAGAGTCCGCCATTTAAACCATGGGTTCCAAAGCACAGTCCGCCGCAAGCGGCATGGCGCTGTTCGATGAGCGGCCGTTTTTTGAAAAAGCACTGGCCCACGGCGTGCAGCATGGACTCATCCAGGCCGACAAGCTGGACAGCATTCGCGCCGACGCCCCCAAGGGCATGGTGCAAATCGCACGTTACTTTGGCAGCGAATTTCTGCGTCCGGAGCTGGAAAAAGCCAAAGACCGCCTGATCAACCTGGTGAGTCTGAACCTCCAGCACGAAAGCGGTGGCGATCTTCAAACCGCTGCACAGATGCTGCGCGACCACTCCTTTCTGTCACGATCCAAGGCGGGCTCCGACCTGCTCAAGGCGCTCATCGTGATGCCGCAAAACACCCACTTTGGTATGTCAGAGGCGCGCAGCTTTGCCGATGAACACATCCCCTTGCTGGAGCGCTGGAGCCTGAAAAGCTATGCCGACTACCAGTCGGAGTACGCCAAGCGCAAGC
>CAIWRE010000067.1 GCA_903914985.1 uncultured beta proteobacterium
ACCAATGCCACCCAGTACGAGATGCTCAAGCTGCTGGTAGGCTGCGAGCCCGACGGCAGCCGCGCCACGCACTTGGAAGGCGACGCCCGCTTTACTGCCGTGGGCGACGACGACCAGTCCATCTATGGCTGGCGCGGGGCCACGCTGGACAACCTGAAAAAGCTGCCGGTGGACTTTCCCGCTCTCAAAGTGGTGAAGCTGGAGCAGAACTACCGCTCTACGTCGGCAATTTTGCGCGCGGCGAACAACGTGATCGGCCCCAACCCCAAGCTGTTTCCCAAAAACCTGTGGAGCGACCTGGGCGAAGGCGAACCGGTGCGCGTCATTGACGCCGACAACGAGGAGCATGAGGCCGAGCGCGCGGTGGCGCGCATCCAGAGCCTGCGGGTCGAGGGCACCCTGGCCCAGGCCGGCGCCCAGTACCGCGAGTTCAAAGACTTTGCGGTGCTCTACCGCGCCAACCACCAGGCCAAGCCGTTTGAAAAAGCGCTGCGCAAAGCCAATATTCCCTACAAGGTCTCGGGCGGGCAAAGCTTTTTTGACCGCGCCGAGATTCGCGATTTGTGCGCCTGGTTTCGCCTCTGGGCCAACAACGACGACGACCCCGCCTTCCTGCGCGCCATTACCAACCCCAAGCGCGGCATCGGTCACCAAACACTGGGTGCGCTGGGTGTGTTTGCCAGCCAGTACAAGCTCAGTCTGTTTGAAGCCTTGTTTTCGTCTTCCCTCGCGGCGGTACTGCCCAGCCGCGCGGTGGGCAGCTTGCACGAGTTTGGCCGCTATGTGAACGACCTGCAGTTTCGCGCCAAGCACACCCAGGGTGCTGAAGACGCACGGGCGTTTCTGGCCGACTGGCTCAAAGAAATCGGCTACGAGAAACACCTCCATGACGGCGAAGAAAGCGACAAAATCGCCGCCGCCAAATGGTCCAACGTGCTGGAGTTTTGCGACTGGATGGCGCAGCGTTGCGGCGGGCAGATTGACGATACCGCGGGCGTGAGCACCGCGCGGGAAGTAAAGAACCTGCTTGAAGTCTCCCAAACCATTGCCCTGCTCTCCACCATCAGCGAGCGCGAAAACGACCAGAACGTGGTGACGCTGTCCACCTTGCACGCCGCCAAAGGACTGGAGTGGCCGCACGTGATGCTGGTGGGCGTGACCGAAGGCATGCTGCCCTTCAAGCTGCGCGAACAAGCCGATGGCGCAGACGCCACACCGGCCAGCACCGCCAGTGCCCAAGAAGCGGGCGAAGCGCACCTGCAAGAGGAACGCCGCCTGATGTATGTGGGCATCACCCGCGCACAGCGCAGCCTGGCAGTGAGCTGGACCCGGCGGCGTAAAAAAGGGCGTGAGATGGTGGCAGCGTTGCCCAGCCGCTTCATCGCCGAAATGGGCCTGGACAAAACCACCGCCAAGGAAGATCCACGCGAAAAGCTGCGGGCGTTGAGAGCGGAATTTGCCGCCCGTGCCGCTGCCAACGCTGCGACTTAGCCTAGGCGTGTGACCAGGATAAACCGGTCACCTTCATCGCACCCATCTGGTCCAGCAAGGCGTCGGTGTGTTTGGCCAGGTCACCGTTTTCCAGGGAGACGCGGACATGGATAGTTACCTCGTGGGAGCTCGCCGTTTGCCCTACCGCCCGAATGTCAATTTCAGCCTCGCGAAATAAACGCTCCACGTCTTTGCGCACAGCGGCGGCGTCCTGCGGCGAGCAAGTCAGGTCGAAATTGACCAGTGCACTCAAATGGTCGTTGACGCCCATTTTCAGGTTGAGCAGCTGGGCCACCTGGCGCAGTACCGTGTTGGCCAGCACCACCACGAGCGAAGCCCCGGCGGCCTCGGACCACCGGCCAATGCCGCACATGGCCCCCACGGCCGCACAGCACCACAGTGTGGCGGCGGTGTTGATACCCTTGGTTTGCGCACC
>CAIWRE010000068.1 GCA_903914985.1 uncultured beta proteobacterium
GATGTTCAAGCGCAAGAGGTCGCCGTATGAACGCGCCCCACGCCGGACAGATCGCACCCGAATTGCCGGTGCAAACCATTTGCGAGGACGTACTGCGGGAGAAATACCTCAAACCCGGTGAAACCTGCGCCGACGATGTGCTGCGCCGTGTGGCCAGGGCCTTGGCCTCGGTGGAGGCCCCCGCATTGCAAGCCAAGTACGAGGCCTTGTTCTTGCACAACCTGCGCGACGGCGCCATTGGCGCAGGCCGCATCATGAGCGCGGCGGGCACCTCCATCCAAGCCACACTCATCAACTGCTTTGTGCAACCGGTGGGTGACTGCATACAGGGCGAGGACGACGAGGGCTACCCCGGCATTTACGAAGCGCTGCGCGAAGCCGCCGAGACCATGCGCCGCGGCGGGGGCGTGGGCTACGACTTCTCGCGCATACGTCCGCGGGGAGCGGCTGTCAAAGGCACCGCGTCCATGGCGTCGGGGCCCTGCAGTTACATCAATGTGTTTGACCAATCGTGCGCGACGGTCGAGAGCGCCGGTGCACGCCGGGGCGCCCAAATGGGCGTGCTGCGCATCGACCACCCCGATATTTTTGAGTTCATCGGTGCCAAACGCACGCCGGGGCGTTGGAACAATTTCAATGTCTCGGTGGGGGTGCCCGACGCCTTTATGCATGCGCTCACCCACCAGCAAACCTGGCAACTGGTGCACCATGCCCGACCCGGTGCGGAACGCGCAGGCACCGAGCCACGTCAGCGCGAAGACGGTCTGTGGGTTTACCAGGAGTTGCCAGCCCAGGAGGTGTGGGACGCGATCATGCAATCGGCCTATGACTTTGCCGAGCCGGGCATTTTGTTTCTGGACCGCATTGCCCAGGACAACAACCTGCGCGCGATTGAAACCATTGCCGCGACCAACCCCTGCGTTACCGCAGACACATGGGTCATGACCACTGAGGGCGCGGCACAGGTGGCGGACCTGATTGGGCGCAGTTTTAGTGCTGTCGTGGATGGACGGGCCTATCCGGTTGGAAGCGCCGGGTTTTTTCCAACGGGTGTCAAACCGGTGCTGTGCTTGCAAACCCGAGAGGGCTATCGGCTGCGCCTGACGGCGGACCACCGTGTGCGCCGTGTCTTGCACAAGACGCGCTATTCACTGCAAACCGAGTGGGTTGCCGCTAGCGCCTTGCAGGCTGGAGACGAAGTGCTGTTGCAAAACCAACGCAGCCTCGGTGGATGGGATGGTGCAGGTACCGCGGCCCAGGGTTATCTGCTGGGCTTGCTGGTGGGAGACGGAACGCTGCAGGCAGACAAGGCCGTACTGTCCGTGTGGGCGCCGGAATTCAAACAAGTCGTCAATGGAAGCAGCGCCCTGCCGCGTGGGGGTGTGGCAGGTGTGATGGAGGCCGCACATGATGCTGCGGCGACGCTTGGGCACCGCGCCGACTTTGCTGGTTTTCAGCGCCCCATCGAGGGACGCGGTGAACGTCGTCTTGCTTCGGCGGCCTTGCGCGACCTGGCCCTTGCCATGGGCATGAGGCCCGGCCACAAAACGCTCACGCCGACGATGGAGCGCGGTTCGTCCGAATTTGTCGCCGCCACGCTGCGCGGGCTGTTTGACGCCGATGGCTCAGTGCAAGGCACCCATGACAAAGGTGTGAGCATTCGCCTGTCGCAAAGCGACGAGGCTTTGCTGCAAACCGCCCAGCGCATGCTACTTCGCCTGGGCGTGGTCAGCACCCTGTACCGCAACCGCCGCACGCCTTCGGCATCCGCGCTGCCAGATGGCAGAGGCGGCGTGCAATGGTATGCCACGCGCGCACAGCACGAGCTGGTTGTCAGTGGCGACAACCTGCAAGTGTTTGCGCAAACAGTGGGGTTTTGCGATACCGACAAGGCCGCTCGTCTTGAGACCCTGCTGGGCGGCTTTCGTCGCAGCTTGAACCGCGAACGCTTTACCGCCACGGTGGAATCGACCGTGCCCGATGGCTTCGAAGAAGTGTTTGACGTCACCGTGCCCGATGTGCACGCCTTCGACGCCAATGGGCTGCACGCCCACAACTGCGGCGAACAGCCCTTGCCGCCCTATGGCTGCTGCGACCTGGGGCCGGTGATCCTGCCGCGCTTTGTACGCCATCCTTTCGGCGTCGGGGGCACTGCGAGTTTTGACTTTGAGCGCTTCGAGCATGCAGTGACGCTTCAAGTACGGGCGCTGGACAACGTCCTGGACCTGACCTACTGGCCACTGCCTCAACAGCAAGCCGAAGCGGCCGCCAAGCGCCGCATTGGCGTGGGCTTTACCGGACTGGGCAATGCACTCACCATGCTGGGTCTGCGCTATGACGGGGCATCCGGCCGGGACATGGCCGCACTGATAGCCCGCCACATGCGCGACGCCGCCTACCGCGCCTCGATCGCCTTGGCGCAGGAAAAAGGTGCTTTTCCGGCCTTTGACGCCAGCACCTACTTGCAAGAAGACAACTTTGCCGGGCGTCTGCCGGACGCCATCAAAGCGGCCATCCGCAGCCACGGCATCCGCAACAGCCATTTGCTCTCGATTGCGCCAACGGGCACGGTCAGCCTGGCTTTTGCAGACAATGCATCCAACGGTATCGAGCCTGCGTTTTCGTGGATGTACCGGCGCAAAAAGCGCCAGGCCGACGGCAGTACGCTGGAGTACGCCGTCGAGGACCACGCGTGGCGGATGTTCAAGCACCTGGGGGGTGACGTGGACGCTTTGCCCGAGACCTTTGTCTGCGCACTGGACATGCCCGCCGAAGCACACATCGCCATGATGAAGGCCGTGCAGCCGCTGGTGGACACGGCCATCTCCAAGACCGTGAATGTGCCGGCCGACTACCCGTTTGACGCCTTCAAGCACCTCTACCTGCAAGCCTGGCAAGCGCACCTCAAGGGTTTGGCCACCTACCGGCCCAACAGCATTTTGGGCTCGGTGCTGGATGCCAGTCCTGCAGCCACTGCAACTGCGCCCGTGGCTGCAAACAACGGCGGCATCGACCCCCTGCGCAGCGTCATTGAGAGTCGCCCCAAGGGGGCTTTGTCTGCGGTGGCTGAAAAAGTGGAGTACTGGACGCAGGAAGGGCACAAGACCTTGTACCTGGTCGTCTCTTTTCTGCCTGTGCCCCACCCCAGCGGCGTAGGGACGGTAGAGCGAGCCATCGAATTTTTCATGCCGGTCGGACAAAGCGGCGAGTCGCAGCAGTGGATGACCTCCAGCATGCGCCTGCTTTCGCTGGCGGCGCGAGGAGGCTTTTTGGAGCGCGCACTGGCCGATATGCGCAAGGTCGCCTGGGACCGGGGGCCGGTGCGCCTGGGCAGCTTCACCCGCAGCGATGGTGCCCAGTTGCCGCTGTGGCACGACTCCGAAGTGGCGGCCATCGGCTACGCCATTCAGAACATCAGGGCGCAGCGCAATGAGGGCGCAGCCAAAGGGGTTGAC
>CAIWRE010000069.1 GCA_903914985.1 uncultured beta proteobacterium
ACGGCTGCCGGGGCTGCCGGCGCAGCCGTGGGTGGTGGTGGCGCAACCGCCACCGCAGGTGCCGTGGTCATAATTTTGGCCTGACCGGGCCCCGCAAGCTGGCGCATCAATGTCAATTTAGGCGTCACTGCCGCATTGCCGGCATCAATCTGCAGGGCTTTGCTGTAGGCCGCACTCGACTGCTTGGCGTACACATCGCCGAGGTTTTCGTGCGCCGTCGCATAGCCCTGGTGGGTACGCAAAGCTGCTTCGAACGCAGCACGTGCCTTGTCCAGCTGGTTTTGATCCGCGTAAATCACGCCCAGGTTGTTGAACGGCTCGGGCAATTCTGGAAAATCTTCGGTGAGCTTGACGAACGTGATGATTGCATCGGCCGTTTTGCCGGAATCGCGCTGCGCCACGCCTTTGAGCAAACGCATTTGGGCGTCACGGGGCTTGCTGGACAAATAACGGTCTGCGCGGGAAAGTGCATCGGCAAACCTTCCCTCGCGCGTCAGCTGCGCGACGTCACTGTATTCGTCTGCAAACGCCGTCGCCGTGACCAGGGATAGTGCAAGGGCGCACAGCACCATGGCGTTGCTCCATCGGGGGTGGCGATGATTCATAAATGACGACAAATCTTTCTCGGTCAAGGGGCAACAAAAGGCGGCCGATATACTGCGTTAGATTGTAGCGGAGGGGTTTTATTGCGACATCCTCTGTTCGCCCGCCCCGAGAAGTCCCCATGAGTTTGCGCATCTATAACACCCTGTCCCGCCACATTGAGCCCTTCGTACCTTTGCAGGAAGGCCATGTGCGTATGTATGTGTGCGGCATGACGGTGTATGACGTATGCCACCTTGGCCATGCGCGCTCTATGGTGGCCTTTGACGTGGTGCAGCGTTGGCTGAAGGCCAGTGGCTTTGCGGTCACTTACGTGCGCAACGTCACCGATATCGACGACAAGATCATCCGCCGCGCACTGGAGAACAACGAGACCATTGGCTCGCTGACCGACCGCATGGTCGACTTGCTGCACCGTGACGCAGATGCCTTGGGCGTAGAGCGCCCCGACCACGAACCCCGTGCCACCCGTTATGTGCCACAAATGCTGGCGCTGGTGGAACGTTTGGAGCAGCGTGGCCTGGCCTATCGCGCGTCCAACCAGGATGTGAATTTTTCGGTCCGCAAATTTGAAGGCTATGGCAAGCTCTCCGGCAAATCGCTCGACGACCTGCGCGCGGGTGAGCGCGTGGCGGTGGACGACGGCAAGCAAGACCCGCTGGACTTTGTGCTGTGGAAGTCCGCCAAGCCCAGCGAGCCCGACGACGCCAAATGGCCCAGCCCATTCGGTCCCGGACGCCCCGGTTGGCATATTGAATGCTCGGCCATGGCCTGCGATCTGTTGGGCGAATCGTTTGACATTCACGGCGGTGGGGCTGACTTGCAGTTCCCGCACCATGAAAACGAAATTGCCCAAAGCGAGGGCGCCAGCGGCCAGCCTTTGGCGCGCTATTGGATGCACAACGGCTTTGTGACGCGCGACAACGAAAAAATGTCCAAAAGCCTGGGCAACTTTTTCACGATCCAAGACATCCTCGCGCGCTTCGATGCCGAGACCACGCGCTTCTTTATCGTGCGCTCGCACTACCGCAGTGCCTTGAACTACAGCGACGCCCACTTGGATGACGCCCGCACCGCACTCAAGCGTTTGTACACGGCCCTGCAATTGGTCGCACCTGCCGACGTGGCGGTGGACTGGGCAGAGCCCTTTGCAGCACGTTTCAAAGCTGCCATGGACGAAGACTTTGGCACGCCCGAAGCGGTCGCTGTTCTGTTTGACCTGGCCAGCGAAGTCAATCGCTCGCGCTCGCCTCAGGCCGCCGGCTTGCTGAAGGCGTTGGGCGCCACGCTTGGCTTGCTGCAGGCCGACCCTCAACAGTTCTTGCAGTCCGGCGCCACGGTGGATGCGTCGGCCATCGAAGTCCGCATTGCCAAGCGCAACGCCGCCAAGGCCGCACGTGACTTTGCACAGGCCGACGCGATTCGCAAAGAGTTGCAGGCGCAGGGCATTGTTCTCAAAGACTCGCCCCAGGGCACCACTTGGGAGGTAGCGGCACCATGAGTACCAAAACATCCAAGGTGCAAGCTCCGGCCAAGCCCGATTTTTGGGAGCAGGCCTGCAAGCACCTGATGAAAAAAGACCGGGTCATGAAGCGCCTGATCCCGCAGTTCGCCGACGCCGCCATTGAGAGCCGGGGCGACCCGTTTGTGACGCTGGCGCGCAGCATCGTGGGCCAGCAAATTTCGGTGAAAGCGGCGCAAACCGTGTGGGACCGCTTTGCCCTGTTGCCCGCAGAAATGGCACCCGCCAATGTGCTGCGCCTCAAAGTGGACGACATGCGCGCTGCCGGCTTGAGTGCCCGCAAAGTGGAA
>CAIWRE010000070.1 GCA_903914985.1 uncultured beta proteobacterium
CTGGCGGTGGCCGAGTACACCGCGCTGCAAATGAAGCAAGCCGTGGTGGGTTATGGCCGGGCGGACAAAACCCAAATTCAGGAAATGGTAAGGCGCTTGCTCTCGCTTCCCGGATTGCCGGGGCCCGATGCAGCAGATGGTTTGGGCCTGGCGATTACCCATGCCCATGCGGGAGCGGCCATGGCCCGTATGGCCAAGGCCGACGGTCTGGGTGCGGGGGATGGCAGCTACCGGGCAGGTCGCAGCCGCTAAGGTCGCGAGCCAGTAGCGCGCCGTCTTACCACTGCGGCGCGAGTTGCGCGAAACCCGCAGGCGCTTTGCGCTCTTCTTCAAAAGTTACGACTTCCCAGGCCTCGGGCTGGGCCTGGAGCTGTCGCAACAGCAGGTTGTTGAGCGCATGGCCGGAGCGGTGGGCGCGGTAGTGCGCCAGCAGGGGCATGCCGACGATGTACAGGTCGCCCATGGCGTCCAAAATCTTGTGCTTCACAAACTCATCGTCGTAGCGCAGCCCGTCCGCGTTGAGCACTTTGTAGTCGTCCATCACGATGGCGTTGTCCAGGCCGCCCCCAAGGGCCAAACCGTTGGAGCGCATCATTTCCACGTCTTTGGTAAAGCCGAAGGTGCGGGCGCGGGCGATGTCGCGGGCATACGAGCCCACGCTCAAATCAAATTCCACCATCTGGCCGGTCGAGTCCACTGCGGGGTGGTTGAAGTCGATGGCAAAGGTGAGCTTGAAGCCATGAAAGGGCTCCAGCGTCGCCCATTTTTCGTTGCCGGGCGTGCCTTCGCGCACCGTGATGGGCGCTTTGACGCGGATAAAGCGCCGGGGTGCGTTTTGCATCTCAATGCCGGCACTTTGCAGCAAGAACACAAACGAAGCGGCGGAGCCGTCCAGGATGGGCACCTCTTCGGCGGTGATGTCCACCACCATGTTGTCCACGCCCAAACCCGCGCAGGCGGACATCAAATGCTCCACGGTATGAACCTTGGCGCCACCGGCCGACAACGTGGAAGCCAAACGCGTATCTGTCACCGCTTCCGTAGACACGGCGATGTCCACGGGGTGGGGCAAATCCACCCGCCGGAACACGATGCCCGTGTTGGGCGCCGCGGGCCGCAAGGTGATCTCCACCCGCTGGCCGCTGTGCAAGCCGACGCCTACGGCGCGCGTGATGGATTTGAGGGTTCTTTGTTTGAGCACCGGGGGATTGTAAAAGCAGTGCTGGCCCCGAAGGGCCAGCATGCAAGTTGCCTTAGAGGACTGCCAAGGATCTTCAGTCCGCTTGCTTGCGCAAGAACGCCGGGATCTCGTAGTCATCCATGCCGCCGCTGGACAGCGCGTCCACTTTTTGCGCCGCCGAGGTGCGGGTTCCCCTCCATACGGCAGGCGTGTTCATGGTGCCGAAGTCCGCCTGCGGTGCGCCGCTTGCGCCCATGCTGGTTCCCGCACTTGCGCCGCCCATGGATGCCGTGGGGCCGGTGTTGCCGCCACGCTGCATGCCGTTGTTCCCTGCAAAGGTGTTCAAGGTGGGCACATTGATAGGCACGTTGTCGGTGCCCGTACGCAGCACTTGCAGCGGCGGTGCGGTGCGGCGGTGCAGGCCTTGGCGGCCCAAACCGGTCGCAACTACCGTCACACGCACCTGGTCGCCCAGGTTGTCGTCGTAGGCGGTACCGTAAATCACATGGGCTTCGGACGAAGCAAAGGCGCGGATGGTGTTCATCGCCAGCTTGGATTCGCTCAGTTTGAGCGAGCCTTTGGCCGCGGTGATCAGCACCAGAACGCCTTTGGCGCCAGACAGGTCAATGCCTTCGAGCAGCGGGCAAGCCACGGCTTGCTCGGCGGCAATGCGGGCGCGGTCCGGACCTTTGGCCAAGGCGGTGCCCATCATGGCTTTGCCTTGCTCGCTCATGACAGTGCGCACGTCTTCAAAGTCGACGTTCACATGGCCAGGCACGTTGATGATTTCGGCAATACCGCCCACGGCGTTTTTCAGCACGTCGTTGGCATAGGCAAA
>CAIWRE010000071.1 GCA_903914985.1 uncultured beta proteobacterium
GAACTCCTGTATGGCACTGCGCGGCACGCTGGCGCGGCACACACCATGAAAGCCGTCGCACCCGGCAATGAAATCGCAGGCAATCTCGTACGACTCGCCGTCTTTTTGAAACCAGACACGGGGATGGGCGGTGTCAAAGTCCAGCACCTGCACCTCGCTGGCCTCGTAGTAGCTTGGTAATCCGGCCTGCGTGCGGGCGTCCATCAGGTCGCGGGTGACCTCGGTTTGGCCGTAGACCATGACGTTTTGGCCTTCGGTGAGCGCGGCCAAATCGACCCGGTGGCGCTGCCCCGCAAACAGCATGTCAAAGCCGCTGTGCACCAGGCCATCGCGGTGCATGCGCGCGCCCACACCGGCCTCATCCAACAGGTCCATGGTCACTTGTTCTAAAACGCCAGCGCGGATGCGGCCCAACACGTAGTCGGGCGTTTGGCGCTCCACGATCACCGCGTCGATGCCGGCCCTGTGCAAGAGCTGCCCCAGCAGCAATCCCGCAGGGCCTGCGCCGATGATGGCGACCTGGGTACGAATGGAATGGGTCATGGTCTAGGCGTGGAAGGTGTGCACCAAATACAAAGAGATGGTGGGAAAGGCCAGCAGCAAAGCGATGCGCAAAAAGTCGGACAACAAGAACGGCACCACGCCCTTGAATGTCTCCACCAGCGGCACGTCCTTGGCCAGGCGGTTGATGATGAACACGTTCATGCCCACCGGCGGATGCACCAGACCGATCTCCACCACCATCAGCGCCAGAATGCCAAACCACACGCTCTTGTCGGTCGCGGTCATGCCGTAAAAGTCCAAACCCATGACCACCGGGTAAAAAATCGGAATCGTCAAAAGAATCATGGCCAGGCTGTCCATCACACAGCCCAGGAAGATGTAGATCAGCAGAATAGCCACCATCACCACCATGGGACTGAAGGCGCTTGCCTGTACCCAGGCCGCCAACTCCACCGGCATTTGCGACAAGGCCAAGGCGGTGTTGAGCATGTCAGCACCCAAGAGCACCAGATAAATCATGGCCGTGGCCTGCGCCGTGCCCAAAATGCTGTCCACCAAGCCCCGGATGCGCATGCCGCCGCTGATCACCGCCAACACGCCACAAGCCGCAGCGCCAATGGCCGCTGCTTCGGTCGGGTTGGCCCAACCGTCGTAGATACCGACGATCACCACCAGGAATACCGCCAGAACCGGTGCCACATGCAGGGTGGCACTCAGGCGCTCGCTCCACGGCACACGCGGACCGGCAGGACCGGACTCGGGCCGCAGGGTGACCATGATTTTGACGACCAGCATGTAGCCGGCGGTGGCGATCAGCCCGGGCAGCACAGCAGCCATAAAGAGTTTGCCAATCGACTCCTGCGTCAGGATCGCATAAATCACCAGGGGCACCGAGGGCGGAATCATGATGCCCAGGGTCCCACCTGCGGCCAGCGCACCGGTGGACAAGGCACCCGAATAGCCAAATCGGCGTAACTGTGGCAACGCCACTTGGCCCATGGTCGCAGCCGTAGCCAGTGAAGACCCGCAAATCGCACCAAAGCCCGCGCAGGCACCAATCGCCGCCATCGCGATACCGCCTTTGAAGTGGCCCATAAAGGCCTCCACAAAGCGAAACAGCGCAGCACTCAAACCGCCATGCGTGGCAAATTGGCCCATCAACAAAAACAAGGGAATCACCACAATGTCGTAGTTCGACAAGCGGGCATACGCAATGTTTTTCAGGAAATTCAGCAGCGGCAGCGCCTGGCCATCGGTCAGGTAAAAGTAGCCGGAGGCCCCCGCCGCGAACATGGCAATGCCAATCGGGACCCGCAGCACCAAGAGCAGCATCAGGCCGCCAAAAATCAGCCCGCCAATCGCGATGCCGCTCATGCCGACACTCCCGGGGCGGGCCTCAAGAGGCGTTGCAGGTGCAGCGCCATCAGGTAAAAACCCGCCAAGGCCAGCAAGGCAAAACCGGGCACCATCAAGATCTGGGCAAGCCACAGCGGCCAGCCCAGAATCATGCTGGTTTCACCGGCGGCGCGAATCGACAAGGCACCTTCCAGGGCACGCCAGGTGATCAAACTGCCCACCACCCCCACCAGACCCGAACCCACAGCATCCAGGAAATGGGTGGTCTTTGCGCTGGCGCGGGAGGTGAAGAAGTCCACCTTCACATCGCCGCCGTTGAGGTGGCAATAAGCAAAAAAGGTGGCCGAAGCAAAGGCCGCGGCCATTTGCAGCACTTCGACGTCGCCAGGCACCGGCGCCGAAAAGAGCTTGCGCCCGACGATGCTCACAATGCTCATGACCACGAGTCCCACGAACACCAAGCCGCCGACCAGCGCCAGCCCTTTGGACACGGAAAAAAGCCCCCGTCCATAGGGGCCAAAGTCCTGGGGCGAAACGCCGGCGGCCGACGAGCTTGGTTCTTGCATACAGCTTCCTTGCGAAGGGCCCGACTTATTTGTCGGAATTTTTGGCGATCAGTGCACGGGCACTGTCCAAAAGCTGCTTGCCGTTCGCGCCCTTGGCGGTCACGTCAGCCACCCAGGCATCGGTCACGGTCTGGCCCACTTTTTTCCAGGCCACCAGCTCAGATTTAGGAATCACATTGGTGGTGTTCTTGGTCGTGAGCTTTTTGCCTTCGACGTCAGCCGCCAGGAAAGCTTTGCCAGCCA
>CAIWRE010000072.1 GCA_903914985.1 uncultured beta proteobacterium
AATCGGGTTAGAAAAGATGCGTTAGAAATTCTTGCGAAAGAGCTTAAAGTCGCACCCAAAGGTTTCGAAGTGCGAGGCATGAATTTTGGCATTGACCACTATCAAGACGTGTCTAATTCAAAGGGCTTTGCAGATGGCAAAGCTTCGAACTTGGATGGATTCCCTGACACTCGCAAGTACGTCACTGTTGATGGTGGAACCCTATACTTTCACCGAGGCATACTCTTCATGGCTATATATGACGATTTGCAAGATCCCGTGGAAGTGCGTGCAGCCATGGACAAATTGGAAGCAAAGTTCAAAGGCAAATTTTCCAATGTGCCGCAGCAGAAGTCAAGAGATGGGAACACCGAAACTTTATCTTCTGGCTTTCGGATGAACATCGGAGGTTTTGGGATTGCCGAAGTGAAGTTAACATCATCACGACCCATCAGTAGGAATATATGCATCGACGATATTGAAAGGGAAATACGGTTAAACCGAAAACTTGGGATAAAAAACTACAGTTCGTTACCTGATCGTGTCGAGAGCGAATGTAAAGTGATATCGAATCCTATTCAACTGGTGTTTATTAACAAACCAATTGAGGCACTCGTTAACACAAAAGCCGCTGCCAACCAACAATCCGCAGCGCGTCAGGCCGCAGAAGAAAAGCTCAAGGCAGCAAACGAAAAAGTCAAAACGTTCTGATAAGAATTTTTGGTTCAACATGATTGTCTATCGCTTGAGGAGATGTACCTTCTTTCGATACGAAGACCAGACGAAAGTAGCTAAGATCTGGGCTCAAAAGCAACTATATCGGCATGGTGGAGTTGGGCAGCCAAGCGATGCAGACGAAGTCCTACAGCCTACCGCGCGCGGGCAGTACTCCCAGGCAAACTCAATCGTGCGCGTTTTAACGTGCGCCGTAGCAGCACATGGTCGCGTTGGTCACGTCCGCTGGGGCGGTGCCTTCAAGAGGCTTTCGCGGCCGTCGCCCATGGCGGGCGCATCACTGGCGTGTAAGCGCCCCATGTCGCTTTTTATTCCACGCTCCTCTTGCTGTCTGCCCATCACATGCTGTCTTTTCCCAGGCGTCCAGCGCCAGAAAGCGCGCGTCGTAGCTGCCGGGTTCGAAAATAAAGGCAGCAGAGATCATGGTTTGAGCATGGGGTAAAGCGAAGCCACCAGCGCCAGCGCCATGGTGATATTGAAGATGCGAAGTCGCTTAGGGTCTTGCAGGAAGCTGCGCATGGCGCTTCCAAAGCCGGCCCACAGGGCAGAGCACGGCATGCCCAGCGCCATAAACAAAAGCACTAAGGGCGCGATCTCCGCGATGCCTGCATGCGCTGGCGGATAGGTGCTCATAAAGGTCACTGCCATCACCCAGGCCTTGGGGTTGACCCACTGAAAAGCCACTGCTGCCCAAAAGCCCATGGGCTGGGCGGGGCGCTGCACTTCGGCGTTAGTGCTTTGCGCGGTGGCCAGCTTCCAGGCGATCACCAGCATGTAAGCAGCGCCTGCAAAACGCAGCGCGTCATAAAACAAGGGAAACTGCGCCAGCACCGCATGCAAGCCTGTGCCCACACACAAAAGCATGAAGCCAAAGCCAAATTGCACACCGGCCAAGTGGCGCAGGGTGCGGCGCATGCCAAAGTTCACACCCGAGGCCATGAGCATGGTGTTGTTGGGCCCCGGCGTGACCGAACTGGCCAATATGAAGGCGCTGGCGGCGAACATCAAATCGTCGTTCATGCATCACCTTTCACGGGTGCCGCTACGGTTGTCACAGGCGACGCTGACAGACGCTTGCCTAAAAATACGACCACTACAACCGCCATGGCAAAGCCCAGGGTCATCACCTCCAAAGACTCACCCAACAAGGGTACTGCCGCCAGGATGCTGAAAAACGGCTGCACCAGCTGCACCTGGCTCACCCGCAAGGCACCACCCATCGCCAGGCCACGGAACCAGGCGAAAAATCCGGCCCACATAGAAAAAACACCCACATAGCCCAGCGCCAGCCACGAGGTGGTGCGAATCTCCTGCTCGGGCCAAAACACGATCGTGCCGGGCACGGACATGGGCAGCGCCATCACGCACACCCAGCAAATCACCCGCTCCGCACCCAGCGCAGGCGTGACCTGCGCGCCAAACACATAACCCACGGCTGCCGACCCTATGGCCCCCAAGAGCAGCAAATCTGCCCACTCCAAACCAAAGCCTTGCCCGTGCTGGTGGGCACGCAAAAGCGAAAAAGAGGCTACCAGTAAAGCCCCAACGCCGGCGCATAACCAAAAGCCCAGCCGCGCGCGCTGGTGCAGAACCCATGCGGACATCGCTGCGGTGGCCAGCGGCAGCAAGGCGGTAAACACCGCCGCGTGGCCAGAGGTGACTTGGCGAAGCGCCAAACCCAGAAACAGCGGAAACCCCACGGCATTGCCCAGCAGCGACATGAACAAAGGCAGGCGCTGGGTGGACAAGGGCCAGGGCGAACGCGTCACCAGCAAAAAGCCGATCGACAAGACCCCGGCCAGCGCCGCGCGGGCAAAAGCAATAAACCAGGCGGTGAGCTGGGGGTCGTCCACTGTGCCAGTGGCCAGCCGGGTCATCGGCAAAGTGACGGCGAATATGGCTACGCCGAGCACGCCCAGCCACATGCCAAGCGTTTCTTGTTGGGTGTTCATCCCTCGACTTTAACGACTCCGGTGGGGCGCCTCTGCCGCGCCGAGTACCATCGCGAACTTTCCAACCTTCACTCTTTTACTGCGCATTCGCTATGACCGCCTCAGCTGCCAAACGCCCCCACATTCTGTTCATCATGGCCGACCAAATGGCCGCGCCCTTGCTGCCCCTGCATGACGCCGCCTCAGTGGTGCAAATGCCGCACCTGTCCGCACTGGCCGCCCAAGGTGTGACTTTTGATTCGGCGTACTGCAACAGCCCGCTGTGCGCGCCTTCGCGTTTTAGCCTGGTAAGCGGTCAATTGCCCTCGCGCATTGGCGGTTTTGACAATGCAGCCGAC
>CAIWRE010000073.1 GCA_903914985.1 uncultured beta proteobacterium
AGTCCGACGCCGCCATGACCATGAGCACCTTCGTCCGCTACGGCGCGCGCATCGGCGCTGACAACCACTCAGCCCGCTCGTTTACGCCGCCCAACACCCTGTCTGCGATCGCCCTGCTGCAAGACCCCACACCCCGCAACAACGGCGAGATGGCTTGGCGCTGCGGGCTGTTTTTCGCAGCCCTCAATTTGGCTCTCGTCGCGCTGGCGGCGGCCGGCGCGAACCCGCGTTCCGCACGGTCCACTACCCTGGCATTCGCCTTTTTGATCTTTGTGGTGTATTTCAACCTGCTGGTGCTCGGTAAAAACTGGGTGGAAACAGAAAAAACCTCTTTGATCGAATACCTGCTCGTGTTGCACGGCGGTGCGCTGGCTTTGGGTTCGCTGTGGCTCGCCATCCGCCACAACCAGTGGGTCCTGCCCCGCCTTGGGCCGGCACCCAAAAAGGCGCGATGAAAACCGTACGCAAGCTCCTGTTCCGTGAGGTGTTTTTGGCGGTCACAGCCGTCACGCTGGCCTTTGTCTCGCTTTTCTTCTTTTTTGATTTTGTCGACGAACTACAGTCCGTGAGCCGCAACAGCGTGCTGGGTTATTCGGTAGCCCAGGCCTTGGCCTATGTGGCCTTGATGGTGCCCAGCCATGTCTATGAGCTGCTGCCGATCACTGTGTTGATTGGCAGCATCTTTGTCATGGCGCGGCTGGCCAACAGCTCTGAATTCACCATTCTGCGCACCAGCGGTCTGGGACCCTGGTCGGCCTTGCGCCTGTTGCTGGGCATGGGCCTGGTGTTTGTGGTGCTGACCTTTGCCGTGGGGGACTATGTGGCGCCCTTTGCCGACAAAACGGCGCAACTGCTTAAAGCCAAGTTTCAAGGCCGTATCACGGTCGGAAAAACCGGGGCCTGGATCAAAGAGCGCCAGCCCTACAGCAGCTTTTCGGTCAATGTGGCGTCGCTGGCCAGTGACGCCAGCATGCGGGGTGTGCGGATTTTCGAGCTCAACAACCGGGGCGAAATCGTGTCACTGACCGAGGCGGCCACCGGCACTTTCGGACCTGGCGATTCGTGGGCGCTCAAAGACGTGCAGCGCACCGAATTTGAAGTGCCCGACCAAGGCCCGGCGCGCGCAGTCACCACCCGCCAGGCCGAGTTTGCATGGCACAACAAACTCAGCGCCGAAATGGTCTCGGCCGCCGTGCTGCGCCCGGACCGCATGGGCACGATCGACCTCTTTCAGTACACCCGCCATTTGCGCAACAACGGACAGTCTGCCCAAAAGTACGAGATCCAGTTCTGGAAAAAACTGTTTTACCCGCTGAGCTGCCTGGTCATGGTCATGCTCGCACTGCCTTTTGCCTACCTGCATTTCCGCTCGGGCAGCACCACGTCCATGGTGTTCGGTGGCGTGATGGCCGGCATCAGCTTTGTGTTGTTGAACAACGTGCTGGGTGACGTGGGCTATTTGCAGGGTTGGCAACCTTGGCTCACCGCGGCGCTGCCGGGCTTGATTTATTCCTTTTTCTCACTCTCAGCCTTTGGCTGGCTGGTGCTTCGACGATGACACGTGCAATTGTTCTTTTCGCCCACGGCTCACGCGACCCCTTGTGGCACCGGCCCATGCAGGCCGTGGCAGCGCAACTGCTGCAAACCCAGCCAGGCCTCGCGGTGGAATGCGCCTACCTGGAGCTCAGCACCCCGGACCTGGCCACGGTGTGCACCCGCCTGGTAGAGAGCGGCATAGTCACCATCACCATCGTGCCCATGTTTCTGGGCGTGGGCAAACACGCGCGCGAAGACCTGCCCCTGCTGGTGGCTGCATTGCGCGAATCGCATCCGCAGATTGACTTCGAGCTGCAAGGCGCTGTGGGCGAAAACCCCCGCTTGATTGCCTTGCTGGCGGAAATTGCCGCCGAACGTCCGGCGCATCCCTGAACTGTGGCTGCGCCCAAGGGCGCTCAAACCACGAATAAAGCATAATGAAACGCTTCTATAGGCGTAGTTTGATATGAACCTGCACCAGTTTCGTTTTGTCCAAGAGGCGGTTCGCCGCAACCTCAACCTGACCGAGGCCGCCAAGGCGCTGCACACCTCGCAACCCGGCGTGTCCAAGGCGATCATTGAGTTGGAAGACGAGCTGGGCATCGAGATTTTTTCGCGCCACGGCAAGCGCTTGAAGCGTGTGACCGAGCCCGGGCAGCACGTGCTCAAAAGCATTGAACTGATCCTGCGCGAAGTGGGCAACCTCAAGCGCATCGGCGACCAGTACAGCAAAGAGGACAGCGGAACCCTGTCGATTGCCACCACCCACACCCAGGCGCGCTACGTGCTGCCTGAAAAAGTAGCCAGCCTGCGAACTGCCTTTCCCAAGGTCAACATCAGCCTGCACCAGGGTGCGCCCGACCAGGTAGCCCGCATGCTGATTGACGAGGTGGCCGAGATTGGCATTGCCACCGAATCCCTGGCCGAATACCCCGAGCTGGTCACCCTGCCCTGCTACCAGTGGCAGCATGTGCTGGTCATGCCGAT
>CAIWRE010000074.1 GCA_903914985.1 uncultured beta proteobacterium
CCAATCGGCGCACGAGCGCATTCGCCTGTCCGACCTGACACTGCCCCACGCCTTTGCCCGGGTGCTGCTGATTGAGCAGCTGTACCGCGCCTGGTCCATCAACGCCAACCACCCCTACCACCGGGAGTAGATGCGCGTGAAGCCCTTTATTTACCTTGCTTCGCAAAGCCCCCGGCGCAGCCAGTTGCTGACTCAGCTGGGTGTCGAACACCGCCTGTTGCTGCCGGACGCCACTGAGGACAGCGAAGCGCTGGAGGTGGTGCTGCCTGGCGAGGCGCCACTGGACTATGTGCAGCGCGTGACTGCGCTCAAGCTGCAAGCTGCGCTTGAACGCCTGACGCGCCTGCAATGGCCGCTCGCGCCGGTCTTGTGTGCCGACACGACGGTTGCGCTCGGGCGCACGATTCTGGGTAAACCACAGGATGCGGCGCACGCCAGCCAGATGCTGAAACAGCTGGCAGGGCGCAGCCACCGCGTCATGACCGCCATTGCGCTGGGCGACGGCGCGCGGATCGTGCGCGAATGCAGTGTGTCCCGGGTGCGCTTTGCAGCCTTTTCCGACGCTCAGCGTGCCGCCTATGTAGCCTCAGGCGAGCCCATGGGCAAGGCGGGGGCGTACGCGGTGCAGGGCCTGGCGGCGGCATTTATCGAGCACATCGAAGGCAGCTACTCTGGCATCATGGGCTTGCCTTTGTTTGAAACGGCGCAGGCTCTGCGCGACATGAAGGTTCTGGAGTAAGCCCTGTGCAGCAAGATATTCTGATCAACTGGTCGCCCCAGGAAACCCGTGTGGCCATGGTGGAGCACGGCGCGGTGCAGGAGCTGCACGTGGAGCGCACCTTGGAGCGCGGCCTGGTCGGCAATGTGTATGTGGGCAAGGTGGCCCGTGTGCTGCCGGGCATGCAGTCCGCATTCATTGACATCGGTTTGGAGCGCGCCGCGTTCTTGCATGTGGCAGATGTCTGGCATCCGCCGGCGGAAGGCGAAACCATCAGCGCAGCCCGCAGTGCCCAGGCGCAAATTCCAATTGAGCGCCAGGTGTTCGAAGGCCAGGCCTTGATGGTCCAGGTGATCAAAGACCCGAGGGGTACCAAGGGCGCGCGCCTGTCCACCCAGATCAGTATTGCCGGACGGTTTCTGGTGTTTGTGCCGCAGGACGACCATATCGGCGTATCGCAAAAAATACCGCTGGCTCAGCGCGAAGAATTGCGCCAGCGTGTTCAAACGCTGGCAGGCAGCGAGGGTGGCGGCTTTATCTTGCGCACCAACGCAGAAGACGCGCAGGACGTAGAAATTGCGGACGACATTGCCTACCTGCGCAAAGCCTGGGCCCGCATCAAAAGCGCGTCTCTCAAATTGCCACCCCCCAGCCTGTTGCACCAGGACTTGAATCTGCTGCAGCGCGTGCTGCGCGACATGGTGAGCGAAATCACCCAAACCATCCGCGTCGATTCGCGCGAGCAGTTCGAGGCCTTGCAAGCCTTCGGTGCCGAATTCATGCCGCAGGCGGTCAAGAAACTACAGCACTACAAGGGCGAGCGACCGATTTTTGACCTCTACGCCATCGACGAAGAAATCGCCAAGGCGCTGGGGCGGCGGGTCGATTTGAAGTCCGGGGGCTACCTGATCATCGACCAGACCGAAGCGCTGACGACGGTGGATGTGAACACCGGTGGCTTTGTGGGCGCGCGCAATTTCGACGACACCATTTTCAAGACCAATCTGGAAGCAGCACAGGCGATTGCCCGGCAACTGCGCTTGCGCAACCTGGGCGGCATCATCATTGCCGACTTCATTGACATGGCGCGCGCTGACCACCGCGACGCGGTGCTGGCGGAGTTCAAAAAGCAGCTCGCACGCGACCGCGTCAAGACCATGGCGGGTGGGTTTTCGCAGCTCGGCCTGGTGGAGATGACACGCAAGCGCACCCGCGAATCGCTGGCCCACATGCTGTGCGAGCCGTGCCCGGTGTGCGAAGGCAAAGGCATCGTCAAAACCGCGCGCAGTGTGGTGTATGACATTTTTCGCGAAATCTTGCGCGAGGCGCGCCAGTTCAATCCGCAGGAGTTCCGCATCGTGGCTGCGCCCAAGGTGATTGAGTTGTTTTTGGACGAAGAAAGCCAGCACCTGGCGGGCCTGAGTGAATTCATCGGCAAGCCCGTGTCATTGCAAAGTGAAAGCGCCATGGGCCAGGAACAGTACGACATCGTGCTGCTGTAGCCCATGCGCCAAAAAATTGCCGTCTTAAGCCGCAATTTTTCGACCACCGGCGGTGGGGCAGAGCGCTATGCCGTGGCAGTGGTCGAGCAACTGGCGCAGCACCACG
>CAIWRE010000075.1 GCA_903914985.1 uncultured beta proteobacterium
ATGGAGTCTTCCACACTGCGAACAATGAGCTCTGCGCCCAGCTCTTTGGCGCGCAGGTCGCGAAAGTCGGTGACTTCGGTGAAGTTGTGCCCGGTGTCGATCATCAGGAGTGGAAACGGAAAGCGTCCTGCGCCAAAGGCTTTTTCTGCGCATCGCAGCATGACCAGCGAGTCCTTGCCGCCCGAAAACAGCAAGGTGGGGCGCTCAAAGGTGGCAGCGACTTCGCGCAGGATGAAAACGGTTTCTTCTTCCAGCGCATCAAGGTGCTGGTTGCTGATGCGAGACAGCAATTCGGGGGCAGTGGCGGCGTTCATAGCGGTGTTCGATTCCATAAAAAGGGGTGCGAGGCTCAGGCCTTGACGTGCAGGCCGCACTCTTTGGCGGATTCGTTTTCCCACCACCAGCGTCCGGCGCGGAAGTCTTCACCCATAGAAATGGCGCGTGTGCAGGGTGCGCAGCCCACGCTGGGGAAAAACTCGTCATGCAAGGGGTTGTAGTCCACCTGGTTCTGGCCGATGTAGTGCCACACGTCGCCCCAGGTCCAGTCGGCCAAGGGGTTGAATTTGGCAAGCTCGGGCGCGCTGGTGTCCAGCAGGGGCACGTCGGCGCGGGCATTCGACTGCTCGCGGCGCAGACCGGTAATCCAGGCGCGCTGGCCCTTGAGTGCGCGTGCCAGCGGCTCCATTTTGCGAATGTCGCAGCAGGCCTTGCGCAGCGCCATGCTCTTAAAAATGGCGTCCTGGCCTTCGTTTTTCACGAACTGAATCACGGCTTCGTGCTGCGGGCGGAACACCCGCACCGGCGCACGGGAATGCGCTTCGGTGCGCTCCAGCAGTGCCAAGGTTTCGTTGTGCAGTGCGCCGGTTTCCAGCACGAAGATCGAGATGTCGAGCTGCAGCGCATTGGTCAGGTGGCTGATGACCACGTCCTCTGCGCCCAGGCTGGAGGCCTGCGTGCACGGGCTGTAGTCGGCCGCTGCTTGCTGCAGCAGTGCGCGGGTGCGATCGAGCTTGTGCTCAAAGTCGGCGCTCGGCGCCGCGTTGCGGGCGATGGCACTGCTCGCGCCGGAAGAAATGTTCGATGTCAGCATGGGATGCTCTTTGTGGGAGGGGCGGGGCCCTCAGTGCAATAGGCTCGAGGTTCAGGCCGCTTGGTGGAACCGGGGTGTGCCCCGTGCGTCGCCTTGATAGAAGCCGGTGTAGTGGTTCAACAGTTTTTGTCCATGCACCGCGTCCTGGTCGGGTCGCAAGATGGCACTGCTGAAGCCGCTGCGCTGCATTTGCAGCAGCTGGTCAATCAGCACATCGCCATGCGCGCGAATGTCGCCGGTAAAGCCCCGACGGCGCAGCACATAGGCTTGGCTGAAAGCGCGTCCATCCGTAAATTTTGGAAAATCGAGTGAGACCAAAGTGACGCCGTCCAGCGCAACTGTTTGGGCGTCCACATCGTTGGCCAGCACCAGGGTGTGTGCGTCGGCAGAATCTGCCACCGGCAGGTCGTGGGCGTGAATCAAAGTGAGTGCCATGGAATGCTTGTGCTGATGAATTGGACGGCGCTCAGGCCGCTTGTTTGGCAGTGGCGTAGCGCGCGCTGTTGGCTGCGGTTTTGAAGGCATCAAAGCCCACCCGCTGCAGGGTGTCGATGAAGTTCTCACCGGCGTCACGCTGGTCTTTGTAGACGTCGAGTACCGCTTCAATCACATCCACCACCTCGGCGGCTGCAAACGAAGGGCCAACCACTTTGCCGGGGCGCGCCGGGCCGCTCAAAGTCGAACCATCAGACCCGCCCAGGGTGACCTGGTACCACTCCTGGCCGTCTTTGTCCACGCCCAGAATGCCGATGTGTCCGCTGTGGTGGTGGCCGCACGAGTTAATGCAGCCGCTGATGTGCAGGTCAATCTCGCCCAAGTCAAACAACTCGTCCAGGTCCTGGTAACGCTCGGTAATGGCGGCGGCCAGAGGCAGGGAGCGGGCATTGGCCAATGCGCAGTAATCGCCGCCGGGGCAGGCAATCATGTCGCTCAGCAAATGGATGTTGGCGCGCGCCAGGCCCACGGCCTTGGCCGCGTGCCACAGCTCAATCAGCTGGTCCACACGCACCCAAGGCAAAACCAAGTTCTGGTCGTGGTTGACGCGTGCTTCACCGGCCGAGAAACGCTCGGCCAAATCGGCGCTGGTGCGCAGCTGGTCTGCAGTCGCGTCGCCGGGGGCTTGGCCCAGGCGTTTGAATGACAGCGTCACGGCGCGCAGGCCGGGGTTTTTGTGGCTGGCCACGTTTTGCGCGAGCCAGCGGCCGAATTCGGGGGTGGATTGTGCGAGTGCGCTCAGGGCGTGTTCGGCCGCGCTTTGCGCCGCTGCCGAGACGGTGTGCACGCTGGGCGCTACAAAGCAGGCACTCACGCGGTCCAGCTCGGACTGCGGAATGGTGTGCTTGGCACCGTCCGCCAGAATGCGCTGGTACTCGGCTTCCACCTCGTCAAAGTAGCGCTGGCCTTCGGCCTTGACCAAAATTTTGATGCGCGCCTTGTACATGTTGTCGCGTCGGCCCCAGCCGTTGTACACACGCACCACGGCCTCCAGGTAGTTGATGATTTGACTCCATGGCAAAAACTCTTTGGCCATCGATGCAATCACCGGCGTGCGGCCCATGCCACCACCGACCAGCACCTGGAAGCCCACTTCGCCCGCCGCGTTGCGCAGCACGCGCAGACCTACGTCGTGCCAGGCAATGGCGGCGCGGTCTTCGACCGAGCCGGTGATGGCGATCTTGAACTTGCGCGGCAGGTAAGCAAACTCGGGGTGCAAGGTGCTCCATTGCCGCAGCACTTCGGCGTAGGGGCGGGGGTCGACCGTTTCGTCGGTGGCGATGCCTGCGCGTTCGTCGCTGGTGATGTTGCGAATGCAGTTGCCGCTGGTTTGAATGCCGTGCAGGTTCACGCTGGCCAGCAGCTCCATCACATCGGCGCTTTTGTTCAACGGAATCCAGTTGAACTGCACGTTGTGTCGCGTCGTGAAATGGCCGTAATTGGTGGTGAGCTTGGGCGCGGGGCCATTGCCGATCTGGTCTTGGGTGTGTTGTGCGCGCGCCAGGAGCTCGGGCGATGGCGTGTCAAAGTCTTGGGCAATTTGTGCCAGCACCCGCAGCTGGGCACTGTTGAGTTCGCCGTAGGGCACGGCCACCCGCAGCATGGGGGCGTAGCGCTGCACGTACCAGCCGTTTTGCAAGCGCAGGGGGCGGAATTCGTCGTCGCTCAGCGTGCCGGCCTGGTTGCGGGTGAGTTGGTCGCGGTATTGCGCGGCGCGCGCGTGAACAAACTGGCGGTCGAATTCGGTGTATTGGTACATGCGAAGTGGTATTGGATGGGGGCGTGCACAAGGCGCACCCCGGGGCGCACACGTCTGCACGCCGGTAAACGACACGTGAATGTACGTGCCACGGCTTATATTGAAAACTACTTTTTTGCTATTTCTTTATATGGAAAAAGCGTGGTTTTGGCTAAGCGATTACGTGTCTTGCGAACGCAGTTCCCGCATGCGCTCGTCAAAGTAGCTGCCCACGGTGTAGCGCGCGGACAGCACCACTTCGCGGCGGGGGTGCAAAAACAAGGGCAGCGAAATGCGGCTTTTGGCGCGGTCGGACCCTTCTGGGTTGAGCACGCGGTGCACCGTGGACGGGTAATACGCGCCCGACGCCTCTTGCAGCATGTCGCCAATATTGACGATCAAGAGACCGAAGTCGCAGGGCACATCGATCCAGCTGCCATCCTTGGCCAGGATTTGCAGGCCGGGCTCGGTGGCCGCCGGCAGCAAAGTGAGCAGGTTGATGTCGGTGTGCGCAGCGGCGCGTACTGCCTGTGGCGCCTCGTCCCCGGCCAGAGGCGGGTAATGCAACACGCGCAGCAAGGTGTGGTCGCTGTGCTCCAGCATGTTCGGCAGCGGCATCGAGAACCGTGACCGAACCTCGGCAGGCGTGTTGGCCTGCACCCAACCCAGCAGTGTTGCGGCCAGAGCGCTGGCCTGGGCGTAGTAGTCATGCGCCTGCCGGGATACTTCGCCGGGAAACCGGCCCCAGGGAAAGATGTGGAAAAACTCTTTCAGGTCACGCTGTTTTTCACCCTTGGCCGTCTCCGAGACGGCGGTGGAGAAATAGCCGTCGCCCGAGGCCGGGTCAAAGCGATAGCCGTGCTTGGCCGGAGTATCAAAAAACGCGCGCCATTCGGCGTAAATGCCTTCCACCAGACTTTGCGGCAAAGGGTGCTTGCGCAGCACCGCAAAGCCGGTCTCGTGCAGGCTGTGGCAAAAAGCCCGGGGTGCATCGGGCGCTGCAAAGTCCAACACAGGCAAATGCATGATCAGTGCTCCAACCAATGGGACATCAGCGTCGATTCGATCAGGTCTTTGCAGGCCTGGGCTTGCACTTCCATACAAACGCGTGTGTCACCGATTTCGCTGCCCCAGCCTTCTTGGGGGTAGGCAATGTCTTTGCGACGCAGCATGGTTTGCCCTTGCGCCAATCCGTCTACCGCAACCCGCACGCGGCCGCTCTGCGTGGTGAACAGCCCGGGATTGGTCAGCGCCACAAAGGCCAGCACATCGTGCCCGAAGCAGCCGTGAATTTCTGCCACATGCGGGTACAAGCCGCTGTAAAAGTTGGCATAAAAGGCCACCGCATGGTGCAGGGTATCGGTGGCCAGGTGTTGGTGGTGCTGGGCAATTTTTCCAAACAAGGTCACCGGCAAGATCACCTGGTGCGTCACGTCCAGGCCCACCATGGTCAGATCAAAGCCGGCGCAAAACACCGCATCCGCGGCGTGCGGGTCGTTCCAAATATTGGCTTCGGCCACCGGTGATACATTGCCCGGCTCCAGCACCGCGCCGCCCATGATCACCACCTTGCGTAGCAGCCGGGGCAATGCGGGCTCCATCACCAAGGCGTGTGCCAGGTTCCCCAAGGGCCCCACGGCCACCACGGTGATTTCGCCCGGATGCTGGCGGGCCATGTCCACGATGAATTGGGCGGAGCTGCGCGGATCTGCCTGGTTGCGGGTGGCCACGCGCTCTTTCAAATTACCCAGGCCATCGGC
>CAIWRE010000076.1 GCA_903914985.1 uncultured beta proteobacterium
CGGATCGACTCGGCCAGGTAGCGGTAGCTGGCGTCGTCGCCCGCCACCAGCTTGCCCAAGCGGGGCAAGACCTTGAAGGAATACCAGTCGTACAACTTTTCCAAAGGCGGCGCCACCTTGGAAAACTCCAGCACCAGCAGCTTGCCGCCGGGCTTGAGCACGCGGCACATCTCGGCCAGTGCCACATCTTTGTGCGTCATATTGCGCAGGCCAAAGGCCACACTCACCAGGTCAAAGTGCCCGTCCGCAAAGGGCAGCTTTTCGGCGTCGCACACCACCGTGGGCAAGAGCACGCCCAGATCGATCAATCGGTTGCGGCCGGTGCTGAGCATGGCTTCGTTGATGTCGGTGTGCACCACTTCGCCGGTTTTGCCCACTTTTTTGGAGAAGGCCAATGCCAAATCGCCGGTGCCGCCTGCAATGTCCAGCGCTTTTTGTCCTTCTTTGAGGTCGGCCACCATCAAGGTGTAGGCCTTCCAGGCGCGGTGCAGACCGCCCGACATCAGGTCGTTCATCAGGTCGTATTTGGGCGCGACCGAGTCGAACACGCCGCGCACATGGCGGGCTTTTTCTGTCTCGTCGACCGACTGGAATCCGAAATGGGTTTTGCTCATGGCGTGCTACTTCAAAAAAAGGGAGCCTTAGTGGCTGGCGCAACCGTGGCCTGCAGGCTCTGGCATGGGGCCATCCCGCTCGCGACCGGCCGCTTGCAGGCGCTGCTCGTATTGTTGCCACAGTGCGTCTTGCTGGGAGCCCAAAAAATACAAATAGTCCCAGGAAAAGATACCGCTGTTGTGCCCATCTGAGAAGCTGGGCTGCACCGCGTAATTGCCGATGGGCTCCAGCGCGGTGAGCTCCACCAGGCGCTTGCCGGTTTGCAGCACCTCTTGGCCCGCGCCGTGGCCTTGCACTTCGGCCGATGGGGAATACACCCGCATCAACTCAAACGGAATGCGAAAACTCGCGCCATCCGAGAAACTGATTTCCAGCACCCGAGACTGGCTGTGCGCGGTGATCGCCTGGGGCGTAGGGGCGTCTTTTTGGAGTCCGGCCATAGAGTTCGTTTTGTCCTTAAACCAGAACTCGCTCAATGCCACCGGCATTGGCAGTCTGCACATAGTCTGGCAACCAGTCTTTGCCCAGGATTTGGTTGGCCATTTCCACCACGATGTAATCGGCCTCCAGCAGACCGTTGTTCAGGTCGTTGCCGTAGCGGCTCAGGCCTTGCAAGCAACTGGGGCAGCTGGTGAGGATTTTGGTCACACCGGCCGCCTGCGGCGCTTTGCCGGTAAGCACCGCCAAATCGGCTTCGCCCTGGCGCAGCTCTTCTTCTTTGCGGAAGCGGATCTGCGTGGAAATGTCGGGGCGGGTGACGCCCAGCGTACCCGATTCACCGCAGCAACGCTCGTTCTTCAAGACTGCATCACCGACCAGCGCTTTGACCGTCTTCATCGGATCTTGCAGCTTCATCGGGCTGTGGCAGGGGTCGTGGTACAGATAACCGGCACCGGCACCGCCCTCGGGAACCAGGGTGATGCCCTTCTCCAGTAAATATTCGTGGATGTCGATGATGCGGCA
>CAIWRE010000077.1 GCA_903914985.1 uncultured beta proteobacterium
CCCCGCTCCACGGATGGCTGCCTGGTGCTGTCCAACCCCGACATCAAGGCCTTGATCCGCCAGATCAACGTTGGAGCAACACCAGTGGTGGTGTCATCCCAACTGGTTTGGAAGCCCGCAGCGCAGTTGCAAGCCCAGGCCCACCCCTTTGAGTCCGCGCTCAGGACATGGCGTGAGGCCAAAGAATCCGGTGATTTGAAGAAAGTACTGGGTTTTTACACGCCTGATTTCGCCAGTTACGGAAAAAATCTGGAGCAATACACACCCCAGATCCGCGCCGAGCTCAAGACGTCCAAAGGGCATACGATCGAACTCAAAGACCTGAGCTACCTGCACTGGAGTGACTCGGCCGAAACCATGGTCACGACCTTTGGCGAAGTGGTGGCAGGGCGGCGAACCGGCATCCACAAGCGCCAGTACTGGATACGTACGGCCAAGGACTGGCAAATATTTTTCGAAGGAGTGATTTGATGCACCAATCCGCTATGCGCCTGTCGCGGCGAGTGGCCACAGGCACCGCGCTCGGACTGCTGTCCTTCGCTTTAAGCATGTCCATCCATGCTCAGACAAGTGCCCCCCGGGTCAAATTCCAGACCAGCCAGGGTGATTTTGTGGTGGAACTGCAGCCGGCAAAAGCACCGAAAACGGTGGACAACTTTCTGCAATACGTGGCCGATAAACATTACGACGGCACGATTTTTCACCGCGTGATCGACGGCTTCATGATCCAAGGCGGTGGATTTACCCCCGCGATGGTGCAAAAGCCCACACGCGCACCCATCCCGCTGGAGGCCAACAATGGCCTGAAAAATGACGTGGGTACGATCGCCATGGCGCGCACCGGCAATCCGAATTCCGCAACCTCCCAGTTTTTTATCAACGTCGCCAACAATGCAAGTTTGAACGCGCCGCAACCGGACGGCTATGGCTACGCCGTTTTTGGTAAGGTCGTCAGTGGCATGGACGTTGTTGACAAGATTCGCCAGTCCCCAACCGGCAACCAAAACGGCTTTCAAAACGTGCCGGCCACCCCGATTACCATCACTTCCGTTAACCTGCTGAAATAATATGAGCCAACCTAAAGTAGAACTTCACATTGCCAACTTTGGCGTCATCACCATCGAGCTGGACCAGGAAAAAGCGCCCCTTTCGGTAGAAAACTTTCTGGGTTACGTTGCCAACGGCTATTACGACAACACGATCTTCCACCGCGTGATTCCTAACTTCATGGTTCAAGGTGGTGGCATGGAGCCTGGCATGGGCCAAAAAAAGACCGCAAAGCCGATCGAAAATGAAGCTGCCAACGGCCTGAAAAATGACAAATACACCCTGGCTATGGCCCGCACCAGCGACCCCCACTCCGCCACGTCGCAGTTTTTTATCAATGTTGCGAACAACGACTTTTTGAACCACACAGCACCGTCCTCGCAGGGTTGGGGCTATGCCGTATTCGGCAAAGTCGTCGGCGGTTCGGACATCGTTGACAATATCCAAAGCGTGGCGACCGGTCGCAAAGGCTTTCACGACGACGTGCCCAAAGAAGACGTGGTCCTGACCAAGGCCGTAGCGCTCTAACGTAGGCTGCTGTGATGGAGATCACCGCAGCGCCGCACTGGCAAACGGTGGACTTCATTTCGGACTTGCATTTGCAGGCCAGCGAGCCTGAAACTTTTCAGGCACTGGCCAAATACCTGGCGAAGACACCGGCACAGGCTCTCTTTATCCTGGGCGACTTGTTTGAAGTCTGGGTCGGCGACGACGTGCTCGAGACAGCAGGTTTTGAGTCCAGCGTCGCGCAATTGTTGCGTTCGGCAAGCCGCCGCCTGGACCTTTTTGTCATGGTCGGCAACCGGGACTTCCTCATGGGTGAGCGCCTGTTCGCCGCAAGTGGTGTCCAATGCCTTGACGAGCCCAGCGTCTTGCAGTTTGGCTCTACCCGGTGGCTGCTGGCGCACGGCGACGCCCAGTGCCTGGACGACCTGCCCTACCAGGCGTTTCGCGCCCAGGTGCGCAGCCCTGCTTGGCAGCAGGAGTTTCTGAACAAGCCCTTGGCCGAACGCCAAGCCGTGGCGCGCCACATGCGCCAACAAAGCGAGGCCCAGAAAAAACAGCTGGCTAGCACGCAGGCGCCTTGGATCGACCTGGACGCGCAAGCCTGCCGGGCACTCCTGCAAGCCCACCAAGCCGATCACATGGTGCATGGTCACACCCACCAGCCGGCACAGCACAATCTTGGGCGAGGTCAGACACGCTGGGTTCTCAGTGATTGGGACCTGCGCGCGACACCACCGCGTGCGCAGATCCTGCGTCTGCAAAGTTCGCAATCCGAACCCTGCAGGTTGACGCTGGCCGAAGCTGCCAGCGTCCACTGACCGGCTGCCCCTTCCGGGGCCGGCAGAACTTAGCGCTTGAGCAGAGCTTTCAAGCTGTTTTGCAAGCGCCGGGCATCACCCGCAGCGAAGGGCGATCCCAATACGACTGCTACATCCTGGCCCCAAGTTTGGGCTGGCGACGGGTCATTGCGACGCGTCAGCAGCTGCAACTGCATAGCGCGGCGTTCGTCCAAATGGTCTGCGGGCGTGGGAATCTCGGCGGCCATCTCCAAGCGCAGCAAGGCCTGAGCCGGCGTGGTACTTGGTTTCGGCGGATTGCCACCAAGGGCATTCGTCCACAGAGTGCGGGTTGCGGCATTGACCTGTTGACCGAGCACTTGCGCGCTGGGAATCTGGGCACCGTCGCGGCTTTCCCAAGCGGTCAGCAGCTGCGTCAGTGCTTCACCATGGGCTTGCGCGGCAAGCTTGCGCAACGCGAATTGCGCGCTTTCCAGCGCTTCACGTTGCGCTCTGAATGCGGCATCGCCCAAGCGCGGCGCAGCCGGGCGGACGTCACCACGGTCACCTCGCGGATCCCGCTCGCCACGGTCGCCCCTGGCATCGCGCCCACCGCGTCCTGCGTCTTTGCGGTCGTTCCATTTGCCGGTGCGGCCGGTGTCGGCGGCAGGAGTCTCGCGCTTCATGCCCGGCCGGTCATCGCCACGCATTGCCACCACGGGTTTAGGGGCGGCCTTGGGCGCAGGCGCAGCGATTGGCACTTCTGCTGCAGTGACGTCAGCTGGAGCGGCATCGGTGATCTGAGCCCCTGTCGCGTCACCATCGCGTGTTTCGCCGTCGGCTGTGGCAGCCTCCACCGACGCTTCTCCGGCGGTCGCTACCGCATCGGCAACGGCTTGAACCTGCGCCTCTTGGGCACCTGCGGCTGTGACCTGTGCCTGGGCTTGGGCTTGGCCATGCAGTGCTGCGTCCAAGGCTGCCATGGCCGCGCGAATCTGCCCGACATCGCCCGTCGCATTGGCGGCTTGCAGTGCTTTGGACGCGTCCATCACCACCCGGTCGCGCTGGCCCAGCGAGGCTTCCGCCTTCTCACGCTCTAGCGTTTTGCGCTGGAAGGCGTCGTCAATGGGTTTGCGGAAGGCATCCCACAATTTTTGTTCCTGGCGCCGGTCGATCGGCACCTGATGGGCTTGGGCCTGCCAGCGCTGCTGCAGCGCACGCACGGCGTCGATGCGCAATACGGGAGCCTCACCCAAGGATTTGGCCTCTTCGATCATGGCGCGACGCAGTTCCAGGCTTTGCGCCTGCAATGCTTCCAAGGGCGCCGCAGCAGTGGCAATCGCAGCCTTCCACAAGGGTTGCAGCTCGGCAAAGGCCTTTTCACCCAGATGACCGGCGTCACGCCAACGGTCGCCAAACTGGTGCAGGATGCGGTTAAAGCCTTTCCAGTCGCCGTCGCGTGCAGTGCGGTTTTCTTCCGCCCAGGTGTTGAGTTCGGCAATCAAGGCCAGGCGCTGATTGCGATGTTCCACCGCTTCGGCTTTGAGCTTTTCCAGCCACGCCTCCACGACTTTGTGCGCCGCGTTGCAGGCCTCGTCAAAGCGCTTCCACAGGGCATGGTTGGGCACGCCACCCTGGTCCGTTTGCTTCCATTGCTCCCGCATGGTGCGCAGCGTGTCCTGCATTTTGCGTCCGCCAATGGCTTGGCCCTCGGGGCGCTTGAGCAAGCCTTCGGCTTTGATCAGCAACTCTTCGCGCAACTGGTCGGCGCGCCAGCGTTGCCAGCCTTCCAGCTCCCCCGCAGCGGCCAAGGCCGACTGGGCCTGGGTTTCGAGCTTGTGGTCAATCACTTTGCCAAATTCTTTGAGCGCCTGGCGCAAGGCATTGGCAGCACCTGCGCTGGCCTTGCCGTGGCCTTCGCTGGTTTCTTTTTCCAGCTGTGTGAGCACCTCACGCACTTTTGCATTGGCGGCTTCGCGCACAGCAGGATCGACTGGCGCCTTGGCGGGTTTGGCCGCTGGCTGCAGTACCGCGCGCTCGGCCCGTAACTCTTCAGCCCACACACTCACGGCAGGCAAAGCGGCCGTCGCATCTTGCGAGGCCGTCACGGTCTGCTGCAAGGCCAATTGAAACGCTTCCCACACCACCACCAACTGGGCACGCGAGGACTCGAGCATCGGGGTGAACTTCAAATCCGTGCTGGCCCAGCTGGCGTTGGCAGTTAACCGGGCGGCCTGGGTTTGCCACTGGGCAATGTCAGCGCCCAAGGCATCTGACACCGCTTGCGCTTCCTTCCAAGGTTTGGTGGACAGCACCTCAATGCGCTGCGCCAGCAGCACTGCAGCCTCACGCTGCACTTGCGCCTGGTGCTGCAGGTCCTCGATCAAACGCACGCGCTCGGCGATTTGCATTTTCAGACTCGCCAAAGGTTCCTTGCTCAAGGGGGCACCGGCTTTGGCTGCGTCACGCTGCCAGGCCATCGCGTCTGCGATATTGAGCTTCGTAAGCTCCAGCAAACCTGTGGCCTTGGAAGCCCATTCAGCAGCCAAGCCTTCTTGCAACTTGGTCCGTTTGGCATCGTCAAGCCGCTCGCGTAACAACTTGGCCGCGCCTTTGTCCCGGCTGCTGAGTTCTTTGAATACCTCTGCCAGCACCTCGTTTGCGGGGTTGGTTTGCAACCATTCACGAACGCGGCTGGCCCGCTCTCCGGCCGTGGCACCGGTGAATGCGCCGCCGGTAATTTTGTCCAACTGGGTCAGATCGGAAGTTTTGTTTGCAGGAGTCGACGACACGTGGAACCTTTTGGTGGGGGGAGCAAAAATGATGGGCCCTATTTTCGCCCCGAAATAGGGACTAAAATGCCCGTTCGACGATTTCCGGCGGGTTTTTGCAGGCTTCAGGCCCACTTACCGCCGCCCCGGGCTCCGAGCGCCACACTTTGGCGCAGCATGAGCCACTCCCCCTGTGGTTTTCCAAGCGGCCCCCTTCATGACGGGACACCGCACCACAGACAGGCACCGCACTGAACAAGGACGCGCATGACCCCAGGCAAACGTATTCAAGCAGCTTTGGCCACCATGGCACGGGACACGGTCAACGGCTTCCTTCAAGTCACACACAATGGATTTGCCCTTTTGGGTTTGGCCGTGATGTTTGGGGGCGTGATGCTCACGACACAACCAGACATGCGGCAGGCGGGCGAATTGCAACTCATAAGCTGGCTCCAAGAGCGACAGGAATCGCTCTCGGGCCTGGTCTCCGGTAAAGCGACCGACCGGGTGACCGCGGTCAATCCCAAAGACTTGTCCAAGCCGCAAGCTGCGTTGGCTTTCTGGTTGTCCAAGAAGTACAACGTGGCGCCGGAGCCGCTCAGCGCCCTGGTGGTCGAAGCCTTTGAGACCGGTACCCGCACCAAACTCGACCCCACCTTGATTCTGGCCGTCGCCGCCGTGGAATCCGGCTTCAACCCCTTTGCCCAAAGCCCTGTCGGCGCCCAAGGCCTGATGCAGGTGATGACCCAGGTGCACGGCGACAAATACGAGCGCTTTGGCGGCAAGCTGGCCGCTTTTGACCCGGTGGCCAACATGCGGGTGGGCGTCAAAGTACTGCAGGAATGTATTGCACGGGCCGGCTCTTTGGAGCAAGGTCTGAAGCTCTATGTCGGTGCAGCCAATATGGAAGACGATGGTGGCTATGCCGCCAAAGTGCTGGCCGAGCACGCGCGTTTGCAAGCGGTCGCCGCGGGCCGTCCGATACCGGCGGCCAATACGGCAGGCGCGCGCACCGCCAGTGGCGACAAGGCGTAATCAGACCGTTTCACGGCGCGATTCGAACATCCGGCCCCCCGGGGCCCTGCACTAAAATTCGCAGCGATTGGCAGGGCTGCCCAGGCTTCTGTCCCCGCCCAAAAACCTTTTTTAACTACCCAGGACACCTCCATGTACGACCGCAGCATTCTTGTTGAGCAGACCGACCCCGAGTTGTGGGCCGCCATCGTGGCCGAAAACGCGCGCCAGGAGCACCACATTGAATTGATTGCCAGCGAGAACTACGCCTCTCCCGCGGTCATGGCAGCCCAGGGCAGCCAGCTCACCAACAAATACGCCGAAGGCTATCCCGGCAAGCGCTACTACGGCGGCTGCGAAAACGTGGACGTGGCCGAGCAATTGGCCATTGACCGCGTGAAGCAAATTTTTGGCGCCGATGCGGCCAACGTGCAACCGCATTGCGGGGCGTCGGCCAATGAAGCCGTGTTTTTGGCGTTTTTGAAGCCCGGCGACACCATCATGGGCATGAGCCTGGCCGAAGGCGGGCACCTTACGCACGGCATGCCGCTGAACATGAGTGGAAAGTGGTTCAATGTCGTGTCGTATGGCCTGAATGCCCAGGAGGCGATTGACTACGACGCCATGGAGCGCAAAGCCCATGAATCCAAGCCCAAGCTCATCATTGCCGGTGCCAGCGCCTATTCCCTGCGCATCGACTTCGAGCGTTTTGCCAAGGTTGCCAAGGACGTGGGTGCGATCTTTTTGGTGGACATGGCGCATTACGCCGGTCTGATTGCCGCGGGCCTCTACCCCAACCCGGTGCCCCATGCCGATGTGGTCACCTCCACCACCCACAAGAGCCTGCGCGGACCGCGCGGCGGCATTATTCTGATGAAGGCTGAGCAGGAAAAGGCCATCAACAGTGCCATCTTCCCCGGGCTGCAAGGCGGCCCTTTGATGCACGTGATTGCCGCTAAAGCCGTGGCTTTCAAAGAAGCGCTGGGCACGGATTTCAAGGCCTACCAGCAACAAGTGTTGACCAATGCGGACATCGTGGCCAAGACATTGACCGAGCGCGGCCTGCGCATCGTCAGCGGCGGCACCGAAAGCCACGTGATGCTGGTGGACCTGCGCTCCAAGAACATCACAGGCAAAGACGCTGAGCGCGTGCTGGGTGACGCCCACATGACCATCAACAAAAACGCCATCCCCAACGACCCGGAAAAACCGATGGTCACCAGCGGTGTGCGCATCGGTACACCGGCCATGACCACGCGCGGCTTCAAGGACGAAGAGGCTCGCGCCACGGCGCACCTGATCGCCGACGTGTTGGACAACCCGCACGATGCAGCCAACATTGCGGCCGTGCGCGCCAAGGTGCATGCGCTGACCTCGCGCTTCCCGGTCTACCGCTAACGCCCGCTCGCAATGAAGTGCCCCTTTTGCGGCCACACGGAAACACCGGTTTCGGAGACCCGTGTGTCCGAGGACGGGGACTTCATTCGCCGCAGGCGCCAATGCGGTGCTTGCGAAAAGCGATTTACCACCTACGAGCGCCCTGACGTCACGCTGCCTGCCGTTGTTAAAAAAGACGGCCGCCGCATTGACTTCGAACGCGCCAAAGTGGCTGCGTCCATGAAGCTGTCTTTGCGCAAACGACCGGTGAGCACCGAGCAAATTGACAGTGCCATTGAGCGCATTGAAGAAAAACTTCTGTCCCTGGGCCTGCGCGAGGTGTCGTCCACCCGCATTGGTGAACTGGTAATGCGCGAACTCAAAAAGCTGGACAAAGTGGCCTACGTGCGCTTTGCCAGCGTCTACCGCAGCTTTGAAGACATTGACGAGTTCAAGACCCTGGTCAACGAAGTCAACAACTAAGCGCGATGCACACGCCGCACCTGAGCACCGCCTTGCGGCTGGCCGAATCGGCCTTATGGCGCACCTCACCGAACCCGCGTGTCGGTTGCGTGCTGGTCAACTCCGACGCAATGGTGATAGGCCAAGGGAGCACCCAGGCCGCCGGTCAAGCGCACGCCGAGGTCATGGCCCTGCGGGACGCGCAGCAACAAGGCCATTCCACTGCCGGCGCTACGGCTTACGTGACCTTGGAGCCCTGCGCCCACCAGGGACGCACGGGCCCCTGCTGCGACGCCCTGGCCTCTGCAGGCATCGCCCACGTGGTCGCGGCCCTGCCAGACCCCAACCCCTTGGTCGCAGGCCAGGGCTTTGCACGCCTGCGTGCCGCGGGCGTTTCGGTTACCGTGGCTAGCGCGCAATCTGACCCCGCGCTGCAAACGTGGGCGGCGGCATCACGCGAGCTCAACCTCGGCTTTTTCAGCCGCATGGTGCGCAAAACGCCCTGGGTGCGACTCAAAGCCGCGGCGTCTTTGGATGGCATCACCGCGCTGCCCAATGGCCAAAGCCAATGGATTACCGGCGCAGCAGCCCGTGCCGACGGCCACGCATGGCGGGCCCGCGCCTGCGCACTACTGACTGGGATTGGCACGGTACTGCAAGACCACCCGCGGCTGGATGTGCGCGAGGTCGACACGCCACGCCAGCCCAAGCTGGTGATTGTGGACAGCGACTTGCAAACTCCCCCCGACGCCGCACTGTTTGCAGCCCCACGTCAGGTATTGATTTATTGCGCGAACCCGCAGGCCGAACAACAGGCGGCACTGGAGGCCCGTGGTGCCACCCTTGTTTGCATGCCCGGCGCGGCGGGCCCGGATGGCGCCAAGCCCAAAGTGGACCTGACCGCCATGCTGCGCGATCTGGCGGTGCGTGAGATCAACGAGCTGCACGTAGAAGCCGGCCACAAGCTCAACGGCTCCTTGCTGCGGGCCGGCTTGGTCGATGAGTTATTGGTCTACCAGGCGCCCTTGTGGTTGGGCACCGGTGCAGGCATGTCCAACTGGGGGCCACTCACCGAGTTGTCGCAGGGTTTGCGATTGCAGTTTCGCAGTGTTGAGATGGTGGGCGACGATGTGCGCCTGCTGGCGCGCGTCGTTGGGCGCGACGCTTTTTAATGATTGGGAGATTTATGTTCACTGGCATCATCACCGGCGTTGGCACCATTGCAGAGGTCTTGCCTATGGGCGCGACGGCGGCACACGGCAAGCGATTGCGCATCCAGTGTCCCGCAGGCTATTTGGATGACGCGGGCCTGGGCGACAGCATCGCCATCAACGGTGCCTGCATGACGGTGACCACTTTTGACGCCCACAGCACACCGCCGCAATTCACTGTCGACGTGTCCGCAGAGTCTTTGGACAAAACCGCAGGTTTGGATGGAACCGGCGCCGTGAATTTGGAAAAAGCCCTGCGCGCCAACGATCGTTTGGGTGGCCATTTGGTGTCCGGCCATGTAGACGGCATGGGCCAGGTGACGCATTTTGCGCAGGTGGGTGAAAGCTGGGAGCTGCGTGTGCTGGCACCGGCATCGCTCGCCAAGTACCTGGCCTACAAAGGCTCCATCACCGTCAATGGCGTGAGCCTGACCGTCAACCGCATTGCCGATGTGGCTGGCGGCTGCGAAGTCAGCATCAACCTGATTCCGCACACCGTGGAAAACACAGCACTGCACCGCTTGCAGAGTGGCAGCCGTGTCAACCTGGAAATCGACCTGATCGCACGGTATGTGGAGCGCATGCTCGGCAGTGGCGCAGCCACGTAATCGCTAAGTGCTGGCTACTGCCGGTACACCTCGCCATAGCCATTGAGCTGGTAGCTGCGAACCCAGTCAATGGTCATACTGGATGCACGCAAGTTGGCCCAGGATCCACCAAAACCTGCGTTGACGGCGTTGTTGAGAATCAAGAAAAATCGACTGTTAAAGCTCCAGTAGCCCCACAGATCGCGCGGAATCGTCGTGGAGATGAGCTTGCCGTCCACGTAATAAGAGATGGAGTTGGGCAGCCAAGCGATCGCATAGGTATGGAAATCTGCACTGGTATCGGCACCCACACCGCGTTCTGCGACCGCATATTGATGGTTGTCGCAACAGGTGTTCGGCGAAGTCACCGTTGAATAGTGCGTGGCAGCCGTAGCGAGCCATGGGTTGTTGCCATGAATCTCTGTGATATCCATCTCCCCCGACAGGGGCCACCCCACCTGGTTGATGTTGTCGCCAAGCATCCAAAAAGCCGGATGGTTGCCACTGCCGGAGGGCATCTTGATCCGGGCCTCAATAAAACCGTACCTGAAGGCCACTTTCCCATGGGTATC
>CAIWRE010000078.1 GCA_903914985.1 uncultured beta proteobacterium
AGAACGCTGCCGCCTACAACGGTGACTACATCGCCGACATTGCGGCTGATTTCCTGGAGAAGAAGACGGTTTCCTCGGATGACCGCGTGTTCACCGCCGCCTCGACCCGGCCGCTGCTGTACAGGCTGCTTTCCAGGTAGTAGTTGTCAAACTTCAGGGCGAAGGCTTGCAAATCCAAATCCTGTTCCCGGCGCAGGTAGGCCACGGCAAATTCGCGCATGCCTTCAAGGTCGTTCACATCGCCGCTGGCGGTAAAACTGCGGTCGTCTGCGGCCACGGTTTTGCCCGCCAAAAAGTCGGCCGCAATATCGGCGATGTAGTCGCCCGCATACGAGGCTTCAGGCCATTGCGCGTCTCCGGGCTTGATGCCTTGCGCACGTAACTGCGTGCTGGTGGCCAGGGTATTGATTTGCACACCGGCGTCGTTGTAATAAAACTCGCGGTACACCTTCCAGCCCTGGGTGGCGTACAGATTGCAAATCGCATCACCCAGCGCGGCTTGGCGGGCGTGGCCTACGTGCAGCGGTCCGGTGGGGTTGGCCGAAACAAATTCCACCAGCAGCTGCTGGCCATTGGACGGCTGCTGTCCAAAGCAAAGGCCGCCGGTCAGCACTTCGCGCACCACGGCCTGTTTGGCTGCGGCTTTCAGGCGAATGTTGATGAAGCCAGGTCCCGCAATCTCCAGCGCATCGACCCAGGTGCTGAAGGCGCTTTGCGCTTGCAAGGCCGCGATCAATTGCTCGGCCACTTGGCGCGGGTTGCGTTGCAATGGTTTGGCCAACTGCATGGCGGCCGTGGTGGCAAAGTCGCCGTGGGCGGCCACTTTGGGCGACTCCAGTGCGGCTTTGGTGCCAGCGCCGGGCATCAGGGATTCAAGGGCAGTGGCCAGCGCCTGCAGGAGTTCGGTCTTGACTAAAAGCATAGAGGCCGATTTTACGGCCGCAGCTCTGTCGGGCAGGGCAGCAGATCAAGGACAGCGAACACAGGGGCGATGTATGCTGGGGCCTGCGCCGCAGAACGGGTCTGCGTGCCGACGAAAGGGCGCAGCAATGCGCTGTTCTCCTCAACCTCCAAGGGCGCGCCACCCCGCGCGCAATCCATGAAAAAAACGATTCTGATCACCGGCGCTGGAAGCGGCATTGGCCATGACGCGGCCTTTGCCCTAGCCCAGCGCGGCCACCGCGTGTTGGCAAGCACCCAAACCCAGGACCAGGCTCAAGCGCTGCGCGCAGAGGCGAGCGCGCGCGGCGTGGCACTGGAGGTCTGCAAGCTCGACATCACCGACGCCGCCGACCGTGCCCAGGTGTTGGACTGGCCGGTGGACGTGCTGATCAACAACGCAGGCATGGGCGAGTCGGGGTCGTTGGCCGAAGTGGACATGGCGCGCATCCGCCAGGTGTTTGAGGTCAATGTGTTCGGCACGCTGGCGCTGACCCAGTTGGCTCTGCGCGGCATGATTGAGCGCCGCAAGGGCACGGTGCTGTTTGTGAGCTCCATTGCCGGACGCTTGCCGATGCCGTTTTTGATGCCGTATTCCATGACCAAATTTGCCTTGTCGGCGGCGGCCGCGGGCTTGCGTGAAGAGATGGACCAGTTGGGCAAAGGCGTGCAGGTCGCGGTCATTGAGCCCGGCGCCATCCACACCGGCTTCAACCAGCAAATGACCGAGCGCAAATACGCCTGGATGGATGAAAAATCGTATTTCTATGGCCAGGCCGAGGCCATGAAGGCTAAAGAAAAACGCACTTTTGCGTTTCTGGAGGCGCGCAGCACCCGGTCCATCGTCGCCAAAATTGTGGAGGCCAGCGAGGCCACACGTCCGCGCCTGCGTTACGTGGCGCCCTGGGCGCAAGGCGTCATGGTGCGCTTAGCCCGCATTTTTGGCGTCTAAGGACTTTGTTCCTGCCAAGCGTTATCGGCTGAGCGCAACACCCGCAAATACGGCAAAACCCACCCAGTGGTTCAGCCGGAAGGCTTTAAAGCAGCCTTCGCGGCTGCGGTCGCGGATCAGTGTGAAGTGCCAGGCCGCCTGCGCACCCGCAGCGAACAGCCCGAGCATCCACTCTTCGCTTAGCAAGGTGGCAGATAACACCGCTGCCCAAATGGCCAGGTAGGCGCCATAAAAACCCATGATGGCCGCCACGTCCCAGCGCCCCAGCGTGATGGCCGAGGTGTGAATGCCGATGCGCAAATCGTCTTCGCGGTCCACCATGGCGTACTGCGTGTCGTAGGCCAGCACCCAAAACAAGTTGCCCAACAGCAGCAGCCAGGCGACTGGGGGTACATCGCCAGTGACCGCCGCAAACGCCATCGGGATACCAAAGCTGAACGCCACGCCCAGCACGGCCTGTGGCATGGACACCAGCCGCTTGGCGTAGGGGTAGACCACCGCCACGGCCAGCGCGGCCAAGGACCAGGCGATGGTGGCGGGGTTGGTGGTCAGCACCAGGCCAAAGGCCAGCAGCGCCAGCACCGCGCCGACCGCCAGGGCTTCGCGCACCGATACGGCGCCGGTAGTGACCGGGCGCTGCGCGGTGCGCTGTACATGGCTGTCAAATTCGCGGTCAGCCACGTCGTTCACGCAGCAGCCTGCACTGCGCATAAGCACCGTGCCCAAGCTAAACACCAGCACCAAATGCCATCCCGGGAACCCACCGGCGGCCAGCCACAGCGCACTCAGCGTGGGCCACAACAGCAGCAACCAACCGGCAGGTCGACTCCAGCGGATCAGGTCCAGGTAGAGCGACAGGCGCAGACGCAAAGGATGGACCATCGGCGTTAAGACAAACGCTCCACGCCTGGCAGTTCGCAGGCATAGACCGCGTTGCGCAGTGCCGCAATGGCTTCATAGCGGGTAAAGCTGCGCCGCCAGGCCAGCACCACGCGCCGGGTGGGGGGGAGTGCGCCCTTGCCGTCTTGGACGGGCAGGTATTTCACAAAGGATGCGTCTTTGCGGCGTTTGGGGGCGGCCAGCGCGTCGGCGGGCACGCTTAGGCGGGGCACCAGGGTGATGCCCATGCCTGCGGCCACCATGTGTTTGATGGTCTCCAGCGACGAACCTTCAAAGCTCTTGCGAATGCCCTCGGCGTTGCTGGAAAAGCGCGCGAACTCGGGGCAGACTTCGAGCACATGGTCGCGAAAGCAGTGGCCGTTGCCCAAGAGCAGCATGGTTTCGTTTTTCAGGTCGTCGCTGGTCACACTGCTTTGCTGGGCCAGCGGGTGGTCGCGCGGCACGGCCGCAAAAAACGGCTCGTCGTACAGCGGCGCAATCGCCAGGCCTGCATCCGGAAAAGGCTCGGCCAGAATGGCGCAATCAATTTCCCCGGTGCGCAGCATTTCCAACAGCTTGACGGTGAAGTTCTCTTGCAGCATGAGCGGCATTTGCGGCGTGCGGGTGATGACCTGGCGCACCAGGGCGGGCAGCAAGTAGGGCGCGATGGTGTAGATCACCCCTAGCTTGAGCGCCCCGGCCAGCGGGTCTTTGCCGCGCTTGGCCGTGTCTTTTATATTGGCAGCCTGCTCCAACACGCTTTGCGCCTGGCGCACGATTTCTTCGCCCAGTGGCGTGACCGACACCTCGTTGGCGCTGCGCTCAAAGAGTTTGACGTCGAGTTCGTCTTCGAGCTTTTTGACGGCGACCGACAAGGTCGGTTGCGACACAAAACAGGCGTCGGCCGCCTTGCCGAAATGCCGCTCGCGGGCCACGGCGACGATGTATTTGAGTTCGGTCAGGGTCATGGGCGCATTATCCGGCGAGGGCCGGGCCGGCTTAGGCTTTCAAAAACTCCGACTTGGTGCCTAGCCAGCGCTGCACATGCTTGTGGGCCAGCGCCGGGTGGCGATCGAGCAGCATGGGTGCCTCCTGGCGTGCCCATTGCAGGATCGCGTCGTCGGTGGCCAGGTCGGCAAAGCGCAGCATGGCGTCGCCGGACTGGCGGGCACCCAAAAATTCGCCGGGGCCGCGAATCTCGAGGTCGCGCCGCGCAATCTCAAAACCGTCGTTGGTCTCGGCCATGGCCTTGAGGCGCTCGCGGGCCGCTTCGCCCAGACGCGGTGCGTCACCCGTGGCGTACAGCAGCACGCAGGCCGATGCCGCCGCCCCGCGCCCCACCCGGCCGCGCAGCTGGTGCAGCTGGCTCAGGCCAAAGCGCTCGGCATGATCAATCACCATCAAAGACGCGTTGGGCACGTCCACACCCACTTCAATCACGGTGGTGCTCACCAGCACAGCGGTGCGGCCCTGCACAAACTCGGCCATGACCGCCTTTTTCTCGTCGGGCGGCAGACGCGAATGCAGCAGGCCGACCGTGAATTTGGCGTCGCTTGCTTGCAAGGCAGCGCTGATTTCGGAATGGGTTTCCGTGGCGTTGCTCAGGTCCAGGGCTTCGCTTTCTTCGATCAGCGGGCACACCCAGTAGACCTGCCGACCCTGCGCCACCTGGGCCCGGATACGCTCTATCACCTCGTGGCGGCGTGCTTCGTGAACCACTTTGGTCACGATGGGCGTGCGCCCGGGCGGCAACTCGTCCAGGGTGGAGACATCCAAGTCGGCGTAATAGCTCATGGCCAAGGTGCGCGGAATGGGCGTGGCCGTCATCATCAACAAATGCGGCTCCATTTTTTCGTGCTGCAGCTTGCTGCGAAGCGCCAGGCGCTGGGCCACGCCGAAGCGGTGCTGCTCGTCAATGATTGCCAGCGCCAGGTTGTGGAACTTCACTTTGGTTTGGATGATGGCGTGCGTGCCCACTACCAGTTTGGCTTCGCCGCTTTCAATCAGGGCCAGCATGGCGCGCCGCTCTTTGGCTTTTTGCGTGCCGGTGAGCCATGCCGTGGTAATGCCCAGCGGCTCCAGCCAAGCCAGCAGTTTGCGGAAATGTTGTTCGGCCAGGATTTCGGTGGGTGCCATCAGCGCGCACTGCCAGCCTGCGTCCATGCACAGTGTGGCGGCCAGCGCGGCCACCACGGTTTTGCCCGCACCCACATCGCCCTGGAGCAAGCGGTGCATGGGCACGGCGCGGGCCATGTCGGACGCGATCTCGGTGCTCACGCGTTGCTGGGCGCCGGTCAGTGCAAAGGGCAGGGTATCCAAGAGACGCTGGTGCAGCGCGCTGGCGCCGGTGGCAGGGGCCAGTACGGGCGCTTTCAGCGCTGCCCGGGCGCGTCGCGCTTGCAGCTGGGAGAGCTGCTGGGCCAGGAGTTCTTCCGCTTTGAGCCGTTGCCATGCCGGGTGGCTGTGGTCCATCAGCGCGTCCACCGAGACGTCAGGCCGGGGGTGGTGCAAAAACGCCAAGGCCTCGTGCAGCGTCCATAAGCCTTCCCGGCTGTTGTGCGACAGCGGACTCAAGTCTCCCGGGGCAAAGGTGTCAGACAAATCAGCACGTGCCAATCCACTGAGTACGGCCTTGCGCAAATAGCTTTGCGGCAAACCCGCCACGGTCGGGTAAATCGGCGTGAGCGTGTTGGGCAGGTCGCCGCCGCCCGCGCGAAAACCGGGGTGCAGCATGGTCCAGCCGAGAAAGCCGCCGCGCACTTCGCCCCGCACCCGCACCAGTTGGCCCACAGCCAGGGCCTTTTGTTGGGCCGGGTAAAAGTTGAAAAATCGCAAGGTGCAGGTCTCAGACCCGTCATCCACCCGCACGATGAGCTGCTTGCGCGGGCGGTAATTGATTTCGCAGTCCACCACGCGGGCTTCGATTTGCACCACCTCGCCCTCGCGCGCGTCGCGCAGTTTGACGATGCGGGTTTCGTCCTCGTACCGCAGTGGCAGGTGCAGGGCCAAATCAATGTCGCGGTACAGACCGAGCTTGTGCAACGCTTTTTGTGGCGCTGACAGGGGTTTGGCGGCTTGCACAGTGGTGGGCATGGCTTTCATTGTGCCGCCAATGAGGACCACTGCCGCTGCAATGTGACAATCGCTCCACTCCCTTTCCTTGGAACGGGCCCGTCCGGCCCTCAAGCACCATGTCCCCTACTTATTCGCTGAGCG
>CAIWRE010000079.1 GCA_903914985.1 uncultured beta proteobacterium
GCCGCGACCATGGACGCTTTGGAGTACACAAAAAGGGGTGTTCCAAACTGTTCGGCCAGGGTATTGAGCGCGCAGCCCTCCACCTGAAGCTGCTCGTGCGCATAATGAAAAAATGGCTGACCGGGAAAAGTGGCTTGCATAGGTTTTTTTGTCAGGATATGGGTTGCGCAGGGGCGCCTGTGTTGGATGTCTGGGCAGGCAGGTACAGTGGCCCCGTTTGGCCGCAGCCCGAGAGATGGAGCACGTTGACAAGCGTAATGCACACAATTGCCCCGATTTTTTTGATTTTCAACATGGTGAAATTGTAATGACCGACCTTGAGTTTCTGGACCGTGCCGAACGTTTGCTCCAAGCGCTGGAGCAGCGCTGCGACGCCTTGAATGAGCGCAGTGATGTCGATATCGACAACCAGCGCACGGGTGGCATGGTTACGCTGACCTTTCCTAATCGCAGCCAGATCATCGTCAATCTGCAAAAACCCCTGCATGAGGTGTGGATGGCGGCGCGCTCAGGTGGCTACCACTACCGATGGCTGGACGGGCAATGGCAGGACACTAAGGGCGAAGGCGAGTTTTTCAATGCGCTCAGCCGCGATGCCAGTGCACAGGCGGGCATGGTGGTGGATTTCAGGGCTTAGTTCTTAAATAGATCGAGGATGGATTTTTTCTCATCGGCCGCAGGCAATGGTTGACGTATGCCGGCGGATCCGGAGCCCACGGCGCCCACACCAGCGTTTTTGGCAAATTCTTCGAAATACCACTCGTTGTTGAGGTGCACGATCCCTTCGGGCGGCTCTGGCTCCATCACCGGCACGTTTTTGAGAGCGGTTTCCATGAAGCTGATCCACACCGGCAAGCTCAAGCCCCCGCCGGTTTCTCGGTCGCCCAACTTGCGCGGCGTGTCGTAGCCGATCCAGGTCACGGCCGCCAAGGTGGGCTGGTAGCCCGCAAACCAGGCATCCATGGAGTCATTGGTGGTGCCGGTTTTGCCGTAAACGTCCGGGCGTTTGAGGATGGCCTGGGCTTTGGCGGCGGTGCCGGAACGTGTCACTTCCTGCAGCAAGCTCGTCATCATGAAGGCGTTGCGCGGCTCAATGGCCCGGTTGTCCTCGCTCAAAGTGGGTGTGGCCGTTTCCACCAGCACTTTTCCACGCTGCTCACTCACTTTGGCCACCAGCCAGGGATTGACGCGGATGCCGCCGTTGGCGAACACTGAATAGCCCACGGCCATTTGCATCGGCGTTACCGATCCCGCGCCCAGCGCCATGGTCAGATACGGCGGGTGCTTTTCGGCATCAAAGCCGAACTTGCTGATCCACTCTTGCGCGTACTGTGTGCCAATCGACTGCAGGATCTGAATAGAGATCATGTTTTTCGACTTAGCCAGTCCTTTGCGAAGGGCCATGGGTCCCTCGAAAGTACCGTCGTAATTTTTCGGTTCCCAAGGTTGCCCTCCGGTGACGCCCGCGTCAAAAAACAAGGGTGCATCGTTGATGACGGTGGAAGCGGTAAATCCTTTTTCCAAGGCCGCGGAGTAAATAAACGGCTTGAAGCTGGAGCCCGGTTGGCGCCAGGCCTGCGTCACATGGTTGAATTTGTTCTTGTTGAAGTCAAAGCCACCGACCAGCGCCTTGATCGCACCATCGCGGGGATCCAGCGCCAAAAACGCGCCCTCCACCTCAGGGAGTTGGGTGATTTCCCAACTTCCTTTGGGCGTCTTGACCACCCGGATCACGGCCCCGGGGCGCAGACGGATGTTGGGCGCGACTTTGTCGGACAGGCCCGACTGTGCGGGTTTGAGGCCTTCGCCTACGATTTCCAGAGTTTCGCCACCCTGGCGCATGGCACGGATTCGTTTGGGGTCCGCCTCGATCACGACTGCGGACTGAACGTCACCGTTGTCTGGGTGTTCATCCAAGACCTCGTCCACCGCATCTTCCATCTCCTGCGGGTCTTGCGGCAAGGTGATGAATTTTTCAGGACCGCGGTAGACCTGACGGCGCTCGAAATCCATGATGCCGCGTCGCAGCGCCCGGTACGCAGCCTCTTGCTGCGCTCCCACCAGCGTCGTACGAACATCCAGACCCCGGGTGTAGGTGTCGGCGCCATATTGCGCAAACATGGCCTGGCGCACCATTTCAGCAACAAACTCGGCGTGCACTTGAATCCGCGTGGCGGCGGTTTTGACCTGCAGCACTTCATTTTTTGCGGCGTCGGCCTGTGCGGCAGTAATAAACCCGTTGTCCAGCATGCGTTCAATGATGTACTGCTGTCGGATGCGTGCACGCTTTGGGTTTTTGATAGGGTTGTAGGCCGATGGCGCTTTGGGCAGGCCCGCCAGCATCGCCGCTTCGGCCACGGTAATGTCTTTGAGTGGCTTGCCGAAGTAAGTCTCACACGCCGCCGCAAAGCCGTAGGCCCGGTTACCCAGGTAAATCTGGTTCATGTAGATTTCTAAAATCTGGTCTTTGCTCAATGTGTGTTCCAGCTTGAAAGTGAGCAGAACTTCGTAAATTTTGCGGGTAAATGTCTTCTCAGACGACAGGTACACATTGCGTGCGACCTGCATGGTGATGGTGGAGGCGCCCTGGCTTTTAGAGCGTCCCACATTGGCCAGTGCTGCGCGCACCATGCCGATGTAATCAATCCCGCTGTGTTGGAAAAACCGGGCGTCCTCAATCGCCAATATCGCGTTTTTCATGACATCGGGAATCTCCGCGATCGGTGTCAGCGTGCGGTGCTCTTCACCGAACTCCCCAATCAGGTCACCCTCAGCCGAAAACACCCGCAAAGGCAATTTCGGGTGGTAATCCTCCAAATCTGAAATATCCGGCAAATTGGGGTAAGCCAGCGCCATGGTGATAGCGATCAGGATCAGCAAGGACGCAAGGCCTGCCACGCCCAATCCCACGACAACGGTCAGGAAGCGCAGCGCCCACGCAGTGACCGTATGTTGCTTTTTCGTGGACGAGGTGGTGGGGTCGGCGGGAGGTAAAGAGTTTGGCATGGAGGTTCCCGAGGAGCTTGGCTTGACTTCCGCGGGCCTTGGGTCTGCGTCCAAGGCGGCGAAAAATGGGCGTCAAACGCAAAATGGCTTAGCTTTTGGTCAATTTTAAGGCGGGAAAGTGTCGCTAGGGACCTAAATGCATTTCACTGTTTGATTTGCTGATAATATTGGGAACATTATTTATCCGTAACCGTGCACCAAAATTAGCAATTGGAGTTGTTTTTGATCGATGTTGCATCGCTACTGCGAAGAAGGTCTGAGGAGATCCTCGGCATTGACATCAGTGCGTCTGCTGTCAAGTTGGTGGGGCTCGGTGGGACTGCTCAGCGGCCTATTCTTGAGTACTGTGCCAAGGACGTACTGCCAGAAGGCGTTATGGTGGACGGCGCCGTGGAACAGGCGGATGAACTTTCCCAAGCGCTACGACGTCTCGTCAAGATGTCTGGCGCCAAAACCAGAAATGTCGCGGTTGCATTACCTGCTTCCGCTGTGATTACCAAGAAAATCACCATTCCGGCTGACCTGCGCGATCTGGACCTGGAATACCAGGTGGAAAGTGAGGCCAAGCAATACATCCCGTTCCCTATTGAAGATGTGAGCCTTGACTTTTTTGAGCTCGGCCCGAGTGCGGCCGTACCCGGGAGCGTAGACGTCTTGATCGCCGCTGCCCGCCGCGAACGTGTCGAAGCGTTGCAGGACCTGCTGGAAGTGGCGGGACTTAGACCTGTGGTGGTTGACGTGCGCTCCTATGCCACCTGCATGGCCTTGGGGAGAGTGATTGATTTGCAAGCAAAGACGACGCCAGGCACGCTCTCGGTGCTTTTTAAACTCGGCGCAAATTCCATCACGATGCAAGTGATGCGTGGTCAAGACTTGGTTTATGAACGCGAGCAGTCGCTGGGCGGGGCGCAGCTTACCCAAAAGATCGCAAACTATTACGGACTATCAATTGCCGAAGCGGAAGCTAGAAAATGCAAAGGCACTCTCGCGCACGATTACGAAGGACGAATCCTGATTCCCTATGTGGACAATCTAGTGCAGGAGTTGGGTCGTGCGCTGCAGTTTTTCTTCAACAGCACGCAGTACAACAAAGTCAATCAGGTGTTGCTTGCAGGTGGAGGTGCATTGTTGCCAGGACTTGCATTGGCCGTGGCGAGTCAAATTCAAGTGCCTTGCACCGTCGTCAATCCATTCGAAGGTATGGCGTTGGGCTCAAAGCTTGATCGCACGCGGATTCAGCAAGAAGCGCCGGCGTATCTGGGCGCATGTGGCTTGGCTTTGCGGAGATTGATTAAATGATTCAAATCAACCTCTTGCCACACCGTGAACTAACACGCAAGAAAAAACGCGACCAGTATGTTGCGTCCGTGCTGATTGCCGCGTTGTTTGGTGGTGGGATGTCTATCGTTGCTGCAAGTTGGTTTAAGTCGGCAATCAACAACCAAAACGCCATTAATCGAGTGTTGGATGCAGAGATTCTTACTCTGGATAAGCAGATAAAAGACATTAAAGGGCTCGAGTCACAAATTGGCGCTTTGCAAGCGCGACAACGTACGGTCGAGGACGTGCAATCAGACCGGAATCAATCGGTTCACTTACTCGGTGAGTTGTCACGACAGTTACCTGCCGGGGTGCTGCTGACCAAAGTGGTGCAAACCGATCAGCAGGTATTGATCAACGGTACTGCCCAGTCCAACGAGCAAGTTTCTGAACTGCTTCGAAACCTAACTGGTGCGAGCGCTTGGTTTACCAAACCTGAGTTAGTCGAGTCCGTGGCCAACGTCATGCAACTGTCCAACAAAGAGCAGCGCCCGATGTTCAACTTTAGTCTGCGTGCGCTTTTGGTGCGAGTTGCTGTGACCGGCGTGAATCCCGTACCGGCGATGTCATCAGCGCCTAATGCACCGGGCATCGCTCCCGATATTGTTCGAATACCGTAACTCATATTCGAAAACGCTACCATGGCTAAAGTCCGACGTCCCACCATCGATATTGCAGCGCTAAGAGAAAGTCTTGCGCTTCAGTTTGAGGACCTTGATACATCGGATCCCTCACGCTGGCCGCTATTGCCGCGCGCATTTTCCCTGGCGGGAGTCACGATCGTGGTGACTCTCGCGCTGTGGCTTGCTTGGATTAATGAATATTCAACCGAATTGTCCAATGCAGTAGCCAAGGAGCGGCAACTCAGAGCCGACTTTAAATCCAAGCTGGCCCAGGCTGCCAACCTTGTTTTTCTCAAAAAGCAGCGCGACGAAGTCGAGGGCTATGTAAAACGCTTGGAAAGCCAGCTACCAAGCCGCGCTGAAATGTCCGCCCTGCTTTCGAGCATCAACCAACTAGGCATGACGCGAAATTTGCAGTTTGAACTTTTCCGTCCCGGTCAAGTTGTAGTGAAGCCGTACTATGCCGAGTTACCCGTCACGATACGTGTCAATGGCACCTACCATGATTTTGGACGCTTTGCCTCGGATATTGCTTTGCTGCCGCGTATCGCAACCCTCGGAAATATCAGTATTTCAGCCAAAACCGACACCACGATGGTTTTTGATGCCACATTAAAAACCTATCGTTACCTCGACACCGATGAAGCGGCAGCGCAGCGTAAGCCAGGGGGGGAGGAAAAGAAATGATGCTGGAACTATCCTATTTGCGGGTCTTGCCAGCGATCACCCTTGCATTCATTTTGTCTGCATGTGGTTACACCACCGAGCAAGAGGTGCGCAGCTTCATTGACGCCGAGCGCGCAGCACTCCATCCAGTATCCAAAGTAATTCCTGCACCTAAGCCGTTTGAGGCTGCCGTTTACGATGAAGCTGGAAAACCGGATCCGTTCAGCAAGTATGCCTTTATGCAGATACTGATTGGCGCTGCAAAGACCGCCAAGCCGAGTATTGCAACGCCGGAATTAGCGCGCAACAGAACTGTCCTGGAAGGCTTCCCGTTGGAGTCTCTGACGATGGTGGGTGTTTTGACCAAAGAAGGCCGGAACGTTGCGCTCATTCGTGCAGAGGGCAAGTTATACCAAGTAAGTGTTGGCAGCTATATGGGCCAGAACTTGGGGAAAGTGACAATGATCGAGGAAACGCGAATAACGCTGCGGGAATTGGTGCAGGATGACCTGGGTGATTGGTCCGCACGCACGAGCAGACTGACTATGCAAGAGAGAACTAAATGACAACCACACGACCGGCGAAGCAGATGTTCACTTACGCGGTGTTGGCTGTTTGCCTCGCCTTGAGTGCGCCATGGGCATTGGCTCAAAATGCCATCAAATCGGTGAGTGGCTCTGCACAAGGCGAGGTGGAGACCATACGCATTGAATTTTTGCAAGATCTCAACGCCTTGCCGTCGGCATTTGCGACACAAAAACCCGCCCGAATTGCATTGGATTTCCCCGGCTTGACCGGCGGGGTGGGGCGCTCCACCGCGGATATCAACTTAGTGAACGTACAGTCGGCAAATGTAGTGCAGACCGAAGAGCGGAGCCGCGTCGTCCTGACTTTGAAAAACCCTGCATCCTACTCAATGCAATTGGCCGATAAGGCGCTTCTCATTACCTTCGAGCCGGTGCCGACCGGCGCGGTTTCGGAGGCAACGCAAACCCGTGTTTCAAAGTTGACAAGCGCAAAAGAATCAATAAGCGCCGTTGATTTTCGCCGCGGCGCTGATGGCTCCGGGCGGGTACGAGTTGCATTGTCAAGTAGCAAGTTTGTCGCTGACGTCCGTCAATTAGGAAGCAATTTGCTCGTTGACTTTACGGACGTTAACTTACCGGAAAAGCTGCGCAGGAAGTTGGATGTCGTTGATTTCGGCACGCCAGTGCAAACGATCACCACCTCAGAGGTTGGCGACCGGGTACGCATCGTGATTGCGCCACAGGGGGAGTGGGAACACACAGCCTATCAAACAGAAACTGAGCTGGTGCTCGATGTCAAACCACTGAAGTCTGACCCGAGAAAATTGACCCCGGGGAACGGGTATACAGGCCAAAAACTATCGCTGAATTTTCAAAACATCGACGTTCGTCAGGTACTGCAGGTCATTGCAGACTTTACCGGCTTTAACGTGGTGACTTCAGATTCCGTGAATGGAACGGTCACATTGCGACTGTTGGATGTGCCGTGGGATCAGGCCCTTGAAATCATTTTGCAGAGTAAAGGCTTGGGTGTCAGAAAGAACGGAAGCGTGTTGTGGATCGCTCCGCGAGAAGAAATCGCTGCAAAAGACAAGTTGGAATATGAATCTAAGCTCTCCTCGGAAAACCTTGAATCCTTGCGGACCCAATCGTTTCAGTTGAACTATGCCAAAGCGATGGACATCGCGCCGCAGCTCACGGCCGGTGGCGCAGGCACCACTGCATCAGCTTCCGGGGGCGCGGCAACGGGTGGGCCTGCGGGTGGAGGCAATCCGCGGATCTTGAGTTCGCGTGGCAGTGTGATCGCAGAAACGCGCACCAATCAACTCTTCGTCACTGACATTCCCAGCAAGCTGGACCAAGTCGCTCAATTGATTGCCAAAGTGGATATCCCGGTTCGCCAGGTCGTGATTGAGGCTCGTATCGTGGAGGCCGACGACACTTTTGGTAAGTCGCTGGGCGTGAAACTCGGGGGCAATGACTTGCGGGCTTCACAAGGCGGGAACGGCGGCTACCAAGTCAGCGGCGAAAACCGCGTTGCCTTTGGCACCAGCTATTCAAATGCGGTCGGTGCAGCAGGATTTGCCGGTGGGACGAACGACACGTCATCGAATTTTGTCAATCTGCCAGCGGTCGGCCAAGGCGGTTTTAGCCCGGCGACGTTTGCAGTTACCCTTTTCAGTGCGGCTTCCAACCGCATGATGGGGCTGGAAATTTCTGCACTTGAAACCGACGGTAAGGGAAAAGTCGTGTCCAGCCCCCGGGTGATTACTGCGGACCAGGCCAAAGCTGAGATTGAGCAAGGCGTCGAAATACCCTACCAAATGGCAACGAGCAGTGGAGCAACGTCGCTCACTTTTCGCAAGGCGACGCTGCGCTTGAATGTGACGCCTCAAATCACCCCCGAAGGCAATGTGAATCTCGATCTCGAAGTCAACAAAGACTCTCTCGGTGTCGCTACACCCTACGGAATTTCCATTGACACCAAGCGGATTAAAACGCAGGTGCTGGTAGAGAACGGCGGTACGGTGGTGATTGGTGGCATTTTCACTATGGAAGAAAAAGCGGGTGAAACCAAAGTTCCATTTTTCGGTGATTTGCCCGGCGTTGGTGTGCTTTTTAGAACCAAGTCAGTAAGCACCGCAAAGAAGGAAATGTTGATATTCATCACGCCAAAACTGGTCTCTGAACGGGCGGTCGTGCGATAAGTCAATTGGTTCACAAGGGGATGCTCGGTGAAAAATATTCTAAAAACTGTGGTGGTGTTGGGCCTCTTTTCTTTTCTCATGGGCTGTGGGGGCGGTGGAGGTGATGCAAGAGCGCCTGGAGCGCTCACCAATAGCTTGTCGCTTGCGGTTGTCGACTCCTCCGGCAACGTAGTGAATGGAATTACCTACGGTGGACGTCAACAGATTCGCGCGACTTACACCGATTCGTCGGGTGCTCCAATAAGCAACAAATTGATCAGTTTTTCTGTCTCGGCCAATGCCGGCTCAGCCACCTTGGGTGATACAACGGCAACTACGACGAATGGCCAAGCATTTGTCGCGGTATCGCCGGTAACGGCGACCAGCTCGGGTGCGGCCACCGTGAGTGCCACGGTAGGCGGCCTCACCGCTACCGTGGACTTCTCCATATCCGGTACTACGGCCAGTTTGGGAGCTTTGGGCTTTGGCAGCAATCCGTTGGCGGCCAGCGGTAACACCAGTGTCAGGGTGCTTGTGACAGCGAGTGGCAGCCCGGCCAGCGGCGTCAATGTGTCATTCACAGCCAGCTGTGGAACCGTAAGCCCGGCTACCACCACCTCGGGTGGCGACGGTTATGCCAGTACGAATTATTCCGCGGTCAGGTTGGACGGTACGTCCTGCAGTGGGGCCACCACAATTACGGCAACCGGCCCGAATAGCAGCGTCAGTACCGGCAGTTTGACGGTGAGTACTCCTGTCGCCAGCGCCATCAACTTTGTCTCTGCGGCACCATCCCAAATTTATGTCACAGGGTCTGGTGCCACTGCCCAGTCGGTTCTGAAGTTCAAGGTCTTGGACGCTTCCGGTGCGGCTTCTTCAGGCATCCCGGTTCAAGTTTCTTTGCGACAAAATCCTGGCGGTGTGGGGCTGAACAGCGTGGGATCCACGGCGGACATCACGCCGGTCAGTGATTCGAGCGGTCTCGTCACATTTACAGTTTTCGCTGGCAGTATTCCAGGGCCCGTACAAGTCAAAGCTTTTTTGCCAGCCACTCCCAGTGTTTATGCATATTCGTCAAGTTTGACGGTGCAGTACGGACCACCCTCCCAAAATCACTTTAGCATTTCGGTCTCCACGTTCAACGTGGAAGGTCTAAGTTGGGACGGCACCACGACCTCACTAACGGCTCGCGTGGCAGATCGCCAGGGCAATGCAGTGCCAGTGGATACCGTGGTGAATTTCACCTCCTCCAGTGGGCAAATTGGGGGCAGCTGTGCTGTAACGCTGAAGGACGGAATCGCAAGTTGCACCACGACGTTCTCCAGTCAAAATCCTCGTGTTCCTAACGGCCGAGTTGCGGTCTTGGCCTACACCGAAGGGCTTAAGCAATATGTTGACGTGAATGGCAACAACGTCTTTGATGCCGGTGTCGACACCCTCATGGATTTGGGCGACGCCTACAGGGATGACGACGAGAGCGGCACGTTTGATGCAAACCAAGGAGAGTTTGTCGTGGCGCGTGGCGGTACCGGTACTTGCGCCGGTACCGGTTGGCCAGTTCCGAGTCGAACCAACACGTGCGACAACGCGACGGCTGCCACCACGGTTCGCCAGCAGGCCATGCTCATCATGTCGGGCAGTACCGCCCATTTTTCCAACGAAGTGGTGACCAGCAGCGCGATTGCCTTCCGACTGAACGATAACAATGGATTGAGTGGCAATGGAACAACTTTGGTTCCGGTTTATGTTAATCCTATGCCTTATGGCACAACGGTTGTGCCGACTGCGATTGACAACACACCAACGGGCGTCACGTGTTCCATTCTGAGTACACAGCCTAGCGTGGTGCCCAATATCGGACCAACTTCCAATAAAACCGATCAATTAGGGTCTAGCCACATCATTTTGCTGAGCGGGTGCGGCCCAGGTGATCGAGTGCTTGTTACGGTGACGACGCCCAAAGGCAACGCCACCTTTTGGACGTACACCATTCCATAATTTCCACCACGTTCGGCATTCAGCTGCCGCCCTTGGATTCATCTTTTCATGATTTCCCTTATAGGCCTCCCCGGCTCCGGCAAATCCACTGTCGGGCGCCAACTCGCGCGGCGCTTGCAACTGCCGTTTTCCGATTCCGATCAGGCTATTGAAGCGCGGCTGGGCTGTCCCATTCGCGAGTTTTTTGAACGCGAGGGCGAGGCGCGTTTTCGGGATATTGAGGCGGAAGTGATTGACGGACTCAGCCAACAGGGCGCCGGGGTGCTGTCCACTGGCGGCGGTGCGGTGTTGCGCCCGGAAAACCGCGAACGCTTGCGTGCGCGGGGCCGTGTGATTTATCTCAAATCCCACCCTGAAGAGCTGATTCGCCGGTTGCGCCACGACACCAATCGTCCCCTGTTGCAAGTGGCCGATCCCATGGCCAAACTGCGCGAACTGTTCGCCACACGAGACCCTTTGTACCGCCAAACTGCACACTTTGTCATTGAAACCGGACGCCCGTCCGTGGCCACCCTGGTCAACATGATCGTCATGCAGCTCGAGCTCGATGGCGCCGCGCCTCTAAACTAGGGGCTATGAGCCCTCAATTTCCTACGCACGCAGTGTCGATTGACCTGCAAGACCGCAGCTATTCCATCGCCATTGGCGCGCACTTGATCGGCAATCCGGACACCTTTGCGGGTCTGCCCAAGGCCTCTGCTGCCTTGGTGGTGACCAACACCACCGTGGCGCCCCTCTACGCCTCGGCCCTCCAGAATGCACTGGCGCCGCACTACCCGGCGGTGCATAGTGTGGTATTGCCCGACGGAGAAGAGTTCAAAACCTGGCAAACCTTGAACCTCATTTTTGACGCCTTGCTGGAGCACCACTGCGACCGCAAGACCGTCCTTTTTGCCCTGGGCGGCGGCGTCGTGGGCGATATGACCGGTTTTGCCGCTGCGAGCTATATGCGTGGTGTGCCATTCGTGCAAGTGCCCACCACCTTGCTGGCGCAGGTGGATTCCTCGGTGGGAGGCAAAACCGGCATCAACCACCCGCTGGGCAAGAATATGGTGGGCGCGTTCTACCAACCACGGCGGGTGGTGTGCGACCTGTCCAGCCTGCAGACACTTCCCGCCCGCGAAGTGAGTGCTGGCTTGGCCGAGATCATCAAATACGGGCCGATCGCAGACATGGCGTTTCTGGACTGGCTCGAAGGCCATTTGGGTGCATTGCGGACACACGACCTGAGTGCGCTAGCCCACGCCGTGCGCCGCAGTTGTGAAATCAAGGCCCATGTGGTGGCGCAGGACGAGCGTGAGGGCGGACTGCGCGCGATTTTGAATTTTGGCCACACCTTTGGCCATGCCATCGAAGCCGGTCTGGGCTATGGGCATTGGCTGCACGGTGAGGCCGTGGGATGCGGCATGGTGATGGCTGCGCACTTGTCGCAGCGCTTGGGGCTGGTGGACGCTGATTTTGTGACCCGGCTGACCTGTTTGATTCAAGCCGCAGGTTTGCCGACGCTTGGTCCTGTGCTGGACGCGCAAGACAATGCCGGGCGTTATCTGGAACTGATGCGGGTCGACAAAAAAGCCGAGGGCGGAGACATCCGGTTTGTGTTGATCGACGGCCCTGGCAAAGCCTGTGTCCGTGGTGCGCCGGACGCTTTGGTGCGCCAGGTAATTGACGCTTGCTGCAGCGCGCCAGCCTGATGCTCGCGCCCTACGCCAGTGACCCGGCGCGATCGCGTGGCAGGCGGTTTGCGCAAAGTCCCGCTCCAACGCGCACCGAGTTTCAGCGCGATCGCGACCGCATCGTGCACTGCACTGCGTTCAGGCGGCTGGTTTACAAGACACAGGTTTTTCTGAACCATGAGGGCGACCTGTTCCGCACGCGACTGACGCACTCTTTAGAAGTAGCGCAACTGGGGCGATCTATGGCCAGATCGCTGCAGCTCAACGAGGACCTGGTGGAGGCCATCGCGCTAGCCCATGACCTGGGACACACGCCCTTCGGGCACGCTGGTCAGGATGCCTTGAACGCTTGCATGGCCGATTTCGGGGGCTTTGAGCACAATTTGCAAAGCCTGCGCGTGGTGGACCATTTGGAAGAGCGCTATCCTGAATACGACGGCTTGAATCTGTGCTTTGAAACCCGCGAAGGCATCTTGAAACACTGCTCACGTCGCAATGCCGAAGCGCTGGAAGGCTCAGAGCCCGCGTTTGCCGATGGCCAGGGCGGCGTGGGGGCCCGGTTTTTACTGCGCCAGCAGCCCAGCCTGGAGGCGCAGTTGTGCAACCTGGCCGATGAGATCGCCTACAACGCGCATGACATCGACGACGGCGTGCGGTCAGGCCTCATCACTTTCGACCAAGTTCGCGAAGTGCCTTTGTTCGATCGGTATGCAGATCAGGCACTGCACAGCCATCCCATCTTGGCGCAGCCGGGTAACGCGCGCCGCTGGCTTTACGAATCGATTCGTCTGATGCTGAGCGATCAGGTCTATGACGTGATCAGTGCGACGCAGAAAGCATTGGGCGACCACCAACCCGCAGATGTGCAGGCGGTGCGGCAATGTCCCGAGTTGCTCCGGTTCAGCGCCGAGATGCGGTCTGCGACCCAAACCCTCAAGACGTTTTTGTTCAACGCGCTGTACCGTCACCCGCAGGTGGTGGACACCATGGACCGCGCCAAACAAGTGGTGCAAGGCTTGTACGCTGCCTACACCCGGGATCCTCAGGCAATGCAAAGTGGCGCAACACCGCGCGCTGCTGCGTGCACAGACGTGGATATGCCGCGCCGGGTTGCCGACTACATCGCCGGCATGACCGACCGCTTTGCCGCGCGTGAGCATGAGCGCCTCACAGGATTGCGGCTTCTTGCATGAGCGCGTCAACCTTACGCGATGACGCCGTCATCGCAGCCACCCGGCGCTGGGTGGACCGCGCGGTGATTGGTCTGAACCTGTGTCCCTTTGCCAAGGGCGTGCAAACCAAAGGCCAGGTTCACTATGTAGTGAGCCCCGCCACCGACGGTCAGGAATTGCTGGACGACTTGAAATCGGAGCTCCAGGCACTCCGTGCCGCCGATCCAGCGCAACGAGACACCACGCTGCTGATCGCGCCCCGGGTCTTTGCGGACTTTTTGGATTTCAACGATTTTCTGGACCGTGCGGACCGTCTCTTGCGCAAAATGCGCATGGAGGGCGACTTCCAAATTGCCAGCTTTCACCCGCAGTTTCTGTTCGCCGACGCCGATGCAGACGACATTAGCCATTACACCAACCGCGCTCCCTATCCGATTCTGCATTTGTTGCGCGAGGCCAGCATTGACCGTGCGGTCGAGGCCTTTCCGGACGCCTCGCTGATCTTCGAGAAAAATATGCAAACTCTGCGTACACTGGGTCTGGAAGGCTGGCAGGCGCTCGATGTCGGGCCTGCGCGCGACAATGCGTCATGAGCAAAGAACACAGACAAAAAGCGGCGGCACCAGCACCCAAGCGCGGCGTGGGCCATACACCTGGCGCGCTGAGCGACGATGTGCGCAATGCCATCCGCCCCGGCCAGTCCGTGGAATTGCTCAAAGAGTTGCACATCCTGACCGCGGACGGACGGCTCAACCAAGATTCGCGGCGCAAGCTCAAACAGGTCTATCACCTCTACCAATTCATTGAAAAGCTTTTGTTGGAGTTGCCTGCGCGTACTGGCGTTGGCGGTGCAACGCTTACGGAGCTTACGGTGGCCGACCATGGCGCAGGCAAGTCTTACCTCGGATTTATTCTGTACGACCTGTTTTTCAAAGCACTCGCCACGGGCCGTATATACGGCATCGAGACCCGCGCCGAACTGGTGGAAAAGTCGCAGCAGCTGGCACAGCGCCTGGGCTTTGCCCGCATGGAGTTTTTGAACCTGAGTGTGGCGGACTCCACCACCTCGGCGCAGTTGCCATCGCAGATCGACCTGGTCACTGCCCTGCACGCTTGCGACACCGCCACCGACGACGCCATCGCGTTCGGATTGGCCAAGCGCGCCCGCGCGTTTGCGCTGGTGCCATGCTGCCAGGCGGAAGTTGCGCGCCATTTGGGTGGAAGCAGGGCGCTCATGCTGTCACGCACGCCGCTGGCCGAACTCTGGCGCCATCCCTTGCACGCACGGGAAGTCGGCAGTCAGCTGACCAATGTGCTGCGTTGCCTGTATCTCGAGGCCATGGGCTACCAGGTCACGGTGACCGAGCTGGTGGGTTGGGAGCACAGCATGAAAAACGAGCTGATTCTGGCGCGCTACACCGGCCATAAGAAGCGCGCCGCCGCGGAGCGTTTGAAGGCGTTGCTCCAAGAGTTTGGCCTGGAGGCCTTGCTTGACAACCGGTTTACATTGCCCGCCGACAATTCCCCTGACAACCACAGCTGAACTTTGCGCGTTGTAAGCTGATCTCCATCCCGTCTATTTGAGGAAATCTATGAAAAAAATCATCACCTCGGTCCTAACCGTTGCAGCCATCGTCACACTGACCGCCTGTTCCACCAGCAGCCCTGATACGGTTCGCCGCAGCGACGCCCAAACCATGTCTTCCATCCAGGACGGCGTGGTGCTGTCGGTGCGCGCGGTCACGATTGATGGCAACCAAAGCGGAATCGGTGGCGTTGTTGGCGGCGCAGTGGGCGCCATTGCAGGTTCGGCGGGCAGTGGCGTGCAGCGCGAGCAAAACGTGCTCGGCGTACTGGGTGCGGTGGCCGGTGCCGCAGCGGGCAATGCAATTGAACGATTCACCACCAAAGAGGACGCGGTCGAGATCATCGTCCAACTCAAAAATGGCGATCGTCGATCTATCGTCCAAGCTGTGGGCAGCGAAAAACTGGTACCCGGAGACAACGTGATTTTGGTCATCACCGGCGGCAAAGTGCGCGTCTCCCGCGCACCGAAGTAAGCACTGAATCGGTTAATCGGGGTCAGATTCCAATTTCATGGCACGCCTTCCCCGTTTAAGCCTTGCGGGGTTTGCCCACCACCTGATCCAGCGCGGCAACAACCGCCAGGTTGTTTTTGCCAGCGACGCGGACCGCCGCTATTTTCTGGACCTGCTGGCAGAGCATGCCAAGCAATGGGAGGTGGCGGTGCATGCCTATGTGCTGATGGACAACCACTTCCATTTGCTGGCCACGCCTTCCACCGACGATGGCCTCGCAAAGATGATGCAAGCAGTGGGGCGGCGTTATGTGCGTTACTTCAATGATCGCCACAAGCGTACCGGCACCTTGTGGGAGGGGCGTTTCAAGTCGTGCTTGATTGAAAGTGAGCGCTACTTGCTGGCGTGTATGGCCTACATCGACCTGAACCCCGTGCGTGCCGGCATGGTGGCGCAGCCGGGTGCCTATGACTGGTCGAGCTACGCAAACCACACGGGGGAACGCCAAGAGCCGTGGCTCACGCCGCATCCCCTGTACTGGGAACTGGGTAACACCCCATTTGCACGGGAGATGGCTTACGCCAATTTGGTGCAGTCAGGCATTGCTTCAGTGCAGCAGGCGGCCTTGACGGATGCCACCCTGCGCGGCTGGGCTTTGGGTGAGCCCGAATTTGTCGCAGATTTACAAAAGCACACGTCCCGTCGGGTCAGTAAATCGAAGGCGGGGAGGCCGCCTTTAGCTGCTAAGTAGACGAAATGCAGGGCTGGCGTGGTCTGAAAAGCATCGCTTCTAATCCCTTTTAATCTGTCCCCAATTAATTGAAGATAAATGAAAGAAATTCTTAATTGGAATCTGACCCCAATTAAATTGCTTGGCACTTTTGTTGCAGTGCGGTATGCTCCCCACCCTTTTGTTCATTTTCAGGAGTGCGCCATGTCCACGGCAGCCGAAATCAAGCACCTTCAAGACCACGGTTTGTATGCATCGAGCCAGGAGCACGATGCCTGTGGCGTGGGCTTTGTGGCCCATATCCGGGGTGAAAAGAGCCACAGCATCGTGGCCAATGCGCTCAAGATTTTGGAAAACCTGGACCACCGGGGCGCAGTCGGTGCCGACAAGCTCATGGGTGACGGCGCCGGTATCCTGATTCAATTGCCCGACGCCCTGTACCGTGAGGAAATGGCCCGCGCCGGTGTGGCGCCCGACGGCTCAATCGGTGTGGCACTGCCTGCCGCCGGGGAATACGGGGTGGGCATGATCTTTTTGCCCAAAGAGCACGCCTCCCGTCTGGCCTGCGAGCAAGAAATGGAGCGCGCGATCAAAGCCGAAGGCCAGGTCTTGCTGGGCTGGCGCGATGTGCCGGTCAATGTCGACATGCCCATGTCGCCCACGGTGCGCCAAAAAGAACCCATCATCCGCCAGGTGTTCATCGGCCGCGGCAATGACGTGATTGTGCAAGACGCGCTGGAGCGCAAGCTGTATGTGATTCGCAAGACGGCCAGCGCCGCGATTCAGCACCTCAACCTCAAGCACAGCAAGGAATACTACGTTCCGAGCATGTCCAGCCGCACCGTGATTTACAAGGGGCTGCTGCTGGCAGACCAGGTCGGTACCTATTTCTACGACCTGCAAGACCCGCGTTGTGTGTCGGCTCTGGGACTGGTGCACCAGCGCTTTTCCACCAACACCTTCCCCGAGTGGCCGCTGGCCCACCCCTACCGCTATGTGGCGCACAACGGTGAAATCAACACCGTCAAGGGCAACTACAACTGGATGAAGGCGCGCGAAGGCGTGATGTCCTCGCCCGTGCTGGCTGCAGACCTCAAAAAGCTCTACCCCATCAGCTTCGCCGACCAGTCCGACACCGCGACCTTCGACAACTGCCTGGAACTGCTGACCATGGCGGGCTACCCGATTAGCCAGGCCATGATGATGATGATTCCCGAACCCTGGGAAAACCACACGACCATGGACGAGCGCCGCCGCGCGTTCTACGAATACCACGCAGCCATGTTGGAGCCGTGGGACGGCCCGGCGTCCATCGTATTTACCGACGGCCGCCAAATTGGTGCCACCCTGGACCGCAACGGTCTGCGCCCCTCGCGCTACTGCATTACCGACGATGATCTGGTCATCATGGGATCGGAATCGGGCGTGCTGCCTGTGCCGGAAAACAAAATCGTGCGCAAATGGCGTTTGCAGCCCGGCAAGATGTTCCTGATCGACCTGGAGCAGGGCCGCATGATTGACGACGAGGAACTCAAGTCGGGTCTGGCCAACAGCAAGCCCTACAAGCAGTGGATCGACAACCTGCGCATCAAGCTCGACGACGTGGCGAGCGCTGGCGATGCCCACGATGCAGCAGGCGCCACCTTGCTGGACCGCCAGCAGGCCTTTGGCTTCACGCAAGAAGACTTGAAGTTCTTGATCGCCCCCATGGCGGCCAACGGTGAAGAGGCCCTGGGTTCCATGGGCAACGACAGCCCCTTGGCCGTGTTGTCGGAAAAAA